>JACRLR010000015.1 GCA_016219645.1 Nitrospirota bacterium | reverse complement strand
GGCCTACGGGAGCTTTATGCGGAGCTTCACGTTGCCGGAGGATGCCGACGGCAGCAAGGTCAGCGCGGAGTACAAGGAAGGGGTCTTGCAGGTGCACCTGCCCAAGTCGGAGAAGGTAAAGCCGAAGTCCATCGAGGTGAAGGTCGCCTGAAGCCGAAGGAAAGGAGGGAAGCCATGCTTCGCCATCCCCACTATCTTGAAGTACCATGGGACCTTAGGGGACATCGTGGAACCACGGAACCTCAGCATCATCTGTGGTGGCTGATCGCGCTCCTGGTTCTCTTCGCCATGTTTTTGATCGGCGTAGGAGTCACAGAGGGAATCTTCTAGGGGACAAGACCAAGGCCCGCGGAGGAAGCAAATACGTTATTCGAGCGAAACTGGGGAATTCCCCGGTTCCGCAATTGGCTGCGGGTCGGTGTGACCATGCCGTAGATCGTTCAGGACCTGGCAGCAGCAGATGTCCTGGTCTGGCGGACGAAGGAAAGGGATGGCATATGTCTCCTGAAACACCATCAGCCCAGGCCACTCATGGGACACCGCCCGTCCTGAACGAGGAGCCGTTCACACAACCGACGTTGCTCCCTGTCTGTTGTCAGTGCGGACTCATTCGAGACGACAGGGGCTCATCCCCCGGTCTCGAATGCTGGCTCACGCCACACATGCATAACAAGACCTATGACATAAAGCTGGAGGCTTTTGCTCTCACCCATACCTACTGTCCTCAATGTTTCACGAAGGTCCGGAAAACGACCGCCCAGTACTTCCGGAAGAATGGACCGTCGCCATGATTCTACTCGACGGATCCAGTCGGCGCTTGATGATCGGCTCAGGGGGGGGATTCTTCGTACTGAGGCATTTGGCAACAGCCCCCGGACCGTCCACTGACCCGAATTTCCTCATCGAGCCGGATGGTGCAGCCCATTCCTTCATCCTGTAAGCCTGTAACTCCCTGAGTTACGGAACTTCTCCCTCTCCCAGCCGGCGACAACATTCTGTGGCACCGACAATGCAACCCTCTCTTCCCAGCAACTTATTTTGCTTTTCAAGACGGTCCAATGGATGTTGCGCGTGAGCGCAGCAGTCAAGGAGAAAACGTAGATCTGATGGAATCATCGATGGAAACTCGCTTCGGCCGTCGGGCGAGCAAGGCAAACAGTCTCACAGTATTCTCTGCTCCGAACTATGGCCAGGTTCGTCGTGCCTTCAGCGGCTTGGTGCGCGCCATCTACCGGATCGAGGTGATCGGCGCCGATCGCGTCCCTGCCTCCGGACCTGCGGTCATCGCGTCAAACCACGAATCGTTCCTCGACGCAATCATTCTGGGAGCGGCAATCCCGCGCGACCTGCGTTTCGTCGCAAAGGCAGAGCTCTGGCGGTTCCGACTACTGGCTTGGATGCTCGACGGGCTCGGCGCAATCCCGGTTGAGCGTAGCCACTTCGACTTTTCCGCTCTCGCAAAGGTGCTGCAAGCGCTCAATGAGGGAGAGGCGGTCGCGATCTTCCCACAGGGCGGCGTGCGCAGCACCAATCCGTGGGGTCGGGGCGCGGCACACCTGTCACTCGTGACGGGGGCTCCCCTTATCCCGGTTCACCTCATCGGCACGGCACGGGCCCTCTCGCAGGGCAGAATCGGCTTCCCGAAGGTGCGCGTCATTGTTGGAGAGCCGATTGAGGTCACGTGGGACCAGGAAGACCCAGCTGCCGCGACAAAGTTGACCGAGCGGTTACGGGGTATCGTGGAATCGTTGGCATAGTTGCCTGTTGTGGGGTACATGACGGTTCGTCGAGAAATTGGCTGGACCGCGTATCTCGTGAAGCGTCTCTCGTATCTCGCAGGCGAAGGACGGACATGCACTCACTCCGGTCTGCGCTTCACGCTTCACGAACGACGATCGACGCGAACGGTCGCAGCGTCGGATCCACGATTGCAGCAGAAGCGGTCATGAATGCGGGCTAGAGGAAAGGGCGGGGGTGAATGTTTCGTAATCGAGAAGAAGCAGGCCGCACCTTGGCCGAGAAGCTGAGCCACTACCGCAACGATCCGACAGGATTGATTCTCGCTCTTCCGCGCGGCGGTGTAGCTGTGGGCTATCAACTGAGCCTCGCCCTCCATGTCCCGCTGGATGTGTTTATCACACGCAAGATCGGTGCACCGGGCAATCCCGAGTATGCGATTGGAGCTGTGGCTGAGACAGGGGCCCGCTATCTGAATCAAGAGGCGATCAGTTCGTTTGACCTATCCAGGCATGAGCTGGAGCGGTTGATTCATGTCCAGGAGAAAGAAATCGCCAGACGCAAGGACCTGTATCGGCAAGGACGGCCGCTTCCGCAACTCACAGGCCGCACCGTGTTCCTGGTTGACGACGGCATTGCCACAGGCTCGACATTTTTGGCCTCGGCACTGGCTATTCGCAGTTTACAGCCCCGCCATCTGGTGGGAGTGATCCCGGTCGGACCTCCATCGACCATGCGGGAAGTCCAAGCGCATGTGAACGAATTGATCATTCTCATGACTCCGGATCCCTTCTACGCCGTGGGGGATTTCTTCGTAGACTTCACCCAGGTTGAAGATCGCGACGTGGTGGAATACTTAAATCTGGCCGAGGCGGCAATGCTCGAACGCGCCTCCTCGTCACCGGCTTCGTAAGGCGGCTTGTCGCCAAGGAGGATGCCCGTCACATGTCTACACATTCAAAGATCCCGTCAGGATTGGGGGCTCGGAGAGACCGGACTGTTCAAGAGTACCAACATGACACCTATAAGCTGCGGGGCAAGCTCAAAGAGCCGACAGTCTGCACCGAGTGCGGGGCCCTGTTTCATAAAGGCCGCTGGACCTGGAACCCGAAGCTGGCAGAAGCCGATGAGATTGTCTGCCCTGCTTGCCTGAGAATTCGGGACAAGTACCCTAAAGGTTTCCTAACTTTGAACGGCCCCTTTCTCGCTGATCACAAGGAAGAGATCATGGGGGTAGTCCACAACACGGAAGCCAAGGAGAAGGCGGAGCACCCCTTGTCCCGCATCATGGGATATGAACAGCAGGGCGCGGCCCTGGTGATCTCAACCACAGACACGCACCTCCCCCGGCGCATCGGTGAAACTCTCCATCACGCCTACGAAGGAACGTTCGAGGTCCATTACGACGAGGGGGAACAATTTATACGGGTCACATGGAGTCGCTGATCCCTGATCTCAACAGTAGAGGAGGCTAGTATGTCCGGTCTCACAAGAGGTATCACCATGGCACAGTCGAGGTGGTCCTGCTCCAGTCGATCGCTATGTGTCGCTGTGGTGACACTTAGCCTGCTGACCGGAACGGCAGGATATGCAGACACGTTGCTTCAGACTGGCGCGGTCGTGGAAGTGGATCAGGCTACTGTCAACCAGATCTTGGATGTGTTTCACAAGGCTGACGCAGCCATCGCTGAGGAAAATCTCGAGGGTATCATCGCGCTCCATGCAACCCAGTACAACTATCATGGGCTGAAACTGGCAGATATTCGTAAGATCTGGTCCGACATCTTTAAGGAATACCGTGATCTGGGGGGAGTGCATTTCTTTTCGAAGATCGCTAAAGTAGGATCTGGCTCCAACGCCATCATTGAAGTGACCTGCACAGGGAGCCTGTCGGGCATCTCAAAGACCAGTGGCCTCCGGGTCCCGATCGACAGCTGGTACCAAGAGGTGCATTATCTGACGTTTGAAGGAGGCGCCTGGCGCATCAGAGGAAATGCCGGCGAAACGCCACGGGTCTTGCCCTTCGGCACGTCACCACATCCACTGTTCTGAATGATTGGGAGACGATAATGCGAATCGTAGCCGGGGTGGATTGGTCAGATGAAGCTTTTTCCGCAGTGGAACAGATCGGAATGCTCTACCGGCCGGAGGAGGTCGTGCTCGTACATGGGGTGGATCTTGGCATGTTCCAGTCTCCCCTCGTGGCGGGAGTATTCAATGTGCAAGGGTACGACGAGTTCCGCCAGGCCATGATTGACGCCGGTCGTCAGGCGGTTGAGCGCTGCCGCACTCTGCTGCCGGCTGAAACCCCCTCCGTCCGAACATTGTGTGAAGTCCAGCACCCGGCATCCTTCATTCTCGACAGCGCCTCCGCGGTCAAGGCCGACCTTATCGCAGTCGGCACGCGTGATCACAGCCGGGCGGCGGAGCTGTTTCTCGGCAGCGTGTCCCACCGCGTCGTACTCCATGCCACAGTGCCGACCCTGATTGTGAAGGGGAAAGCCCGGCCTATCACCCGCGTCCTCTTGGCAGTGGAAAGTCGCGAGGATGCGATCCGTTTGCAGAGATGGCTGACGTCGCACCCCTTCAAGAACCCCGTCGCAATTACCATCCTCTCGGTCGTCCCCTCGCTGCATCTGGTTGACCCGCGTCTGACGGTAGGGCTCGAAGGCTGGTCTGAACAAAATAAGCGAGAGGCTGAACAGGTCGTGAAAGACACGGCCCGGGCGTTGGCCGGCCCGAACTTCACCCCGTCTACCGAGGTCTGCCTGGGTGATCCCGCCACGACTGTGTGCGAAATGGGACAGAGCCGCGACCTCATTGTGGTCGGCTCCCATGGTCGGATGGGGATCGAGGGATTCTTGCTGGGCAGCGTGTCACACGGGATTGTGCATCGGGCCACAACTTCGGTCCTCGTTGTCCGTTGAGATCAATTCACGGGAGGCGACGCCACCAAACCAAGGAGAGTCGACAACATGAAAGTCCTGAGCATGATCAGTGCGGTGTGCTTGATCCTGTTGGCAGGTTCCTGGGCTGCCGGACAGACCGTCCGCGGGAATCCCAAGGAAGGGCACGCGGTGTATCAAAAGAACTGCCTCCGCTGTCATGGGAACACCTTGGATGGGAATGGGCCGGATAGCAAGGATTTGATCGTACAGCCTGCCAATCTTCGATCCTCCATCGTTCGATCCAAGAGCGATTGGGAATTGCTCGTGGCGATTTCGAACGGCGTACTGTTCAGCCCGATGCATAGTTTCCGCGGCAAGCTGACGGATCAGCAAATCTTGGATGTGTTGTCGTACATCAGGGATGTGTCTCCTCCCGGCACTGTCAGTTAATTGGCGCGATTCTCCACTGGCATCAGAGACACCCTGGCGACTTCTGCCACAGTCGAGCTAAACGTATAGCTCCCGCTCATTGCTCCGACCTACGGATTTGCAAGCAGATTTCATGTTTTCTGCTTTAGTCTCAATGGCCTATGCCTTGCACTCTCCCGCGCAGGGAGAGTCATCTATGCCTTGGTCGACGATCGTTAAATCCAGCCGGGACTGGGAGACCGTTCCCAATCTCCACGACTACGGGAGTATCCATGCGCGATTCACATGGAAGCAGGCCAGACAGGACCTGGAAGGGCTCCGTGACAATCAAGGCCTCAACATCGCGCATGAGGCCATCGATCGTCATGCCAACGGAGCACGCGCGTCACATTTGGCGATCAGATGGCTGGGAAAAAATGGAACGATCGAGGATTACTCCTACGGCCAGCTACAGGACCTGACGAACCGGTTTGCCAACCTGCTTCAGCAGTTGGGCGTAGCCAGAGGCGATCGCGTATTTGTTCTGGCGGGACGCATTCCGGAGCTCTACATCGCTGCGCTCGGGGCATTCAAGAACCGTAGTGTGTTCTGCCCTCTGTTTTCTGCCTTCGGCCCTGAGCCGATCCGAGCACGACTCAATATCGGCCAGGCGAACGTCCTCGTCACCACCGCCTCGCTGTATCAACGAAAAGTGGCCGCTATTCGCGCGGCGCTCCCAAACCTTCAGCACATCCTGCTTATCGGAGAGGACCGGCAGCGCACCGCCATCGCTGGCACAGAGGATTTGTGGGCGCTCATGCAGCAGGCCAGTCCGTCCTTCGTTATCGGACCCACGGATCCGGAGGACATCGCACTGCTCCACTTTACGAGTGGCACGACCGGCACACCCAAAGGGGCTATTCATGTCCATCAGGCAGTGGTGGCTCACCACATGACCGGCAAGTACGCGCTGGATTTTCACAAAGATGACGTGTTTTGGTGTACAGCAGATCCCGGTTGGGTCACCGGGACGTCCTATGGGATCATTGCGCCCCTGACGAACGGAATTACCAGCATCGTGGACGAGGGGGACTTCGATGCCGAACGCTGGTGTCGCATCCTGCAAGAGGAACGTGTCACTGTGTGGTACACAGCCCCCACCGCCATTCGCATGATGATGAAAGGCGGCGCGGGGCTCGTCAGAAAATACAACCTCCGTCATCTTCGTTTTCTGGCAAGCGTGGGTGAGCCCCTCAACCCTGAAGCGGTCGTGTGGGGACAAGAGGCTTTCGGCCAGCCGTTCCACGACAATTGGTGGCAGACCGAGACCGGTGGAATCATGATCGCCAATTATGCCTCCATGGACATTCAACCCGGTTCAATGGGCCGTCCGCTTCCCGGTATTGAAGCTGCTATCGTGCATAAGACGGAGGCCGGCACCATCGAATTGATCGAGACCCCCGGCGAACAGGGAGAACTGGCCCTGCGTCCAGGCTGGCCCTCGATGTTCCGCGGCTATTGGAACGAACCGGAGCGTTATCAGAAGTGCTTTGCCGGAGGCTGGTACCTCACCGGAGACCTGGCCAAGAAGGATGAACAAGGCTATTTCTGGTTCGTCGGCAGAGCGGACGACGTGATCAAAACTTCCGGCCACTTGATAGGCCCGTTCGAAGTGGAAAGCGTGTTGATCGAACACAAGGCGGTCGCAGAAGCCGGCGTAATCGGGAAGCCGGATCCCGTCGCCATGGAGGTGGTAAAAGCCTTCGTGTCGCTCAAGGATGGGTATGAGCCCTCCGAAGAGTTGCGCCGTGAATTGCTGGGCTTTGCGCGCGCCAGACTTGGCGCCGCCGTGGCGCCAAAAGAAATTGCGTTTCTCCCGACCTTGCCCAAAACGAGAAGCGGGAAAATCATGCGGCGGTTGCTCAAGGCCCGTGAACTCGGTTTACCGGAAGGTGATACGTCGACGTTGGAAGGATGAGCTTTCAGCGGTCAGCCTTTAGCGTCAGCATCGGAGAGTGAGTGTGCGCTGACAGCTCGCACCTGTGATGGAGAAGAAATGGATGCCGTCGTAGATCGCGATCATGCCCTTGACCTTCTGCGCCAGATGCTCCGCATCAGGCGGTTTGAGGAGAAGTGCGCAGAACTTTATAGCGGGGGCAAGATCCGCGGCTTCCTGCATCTCTACATCGGTGAGGAGGCGGTCGCGGTCGGTGCCATGCCATGTTTCACGTCGGAGGATGCGATCGTCGGAACCTATCGAGAGCACGGCCATGCGCTGATACGGGGCACCCCAATGGGACCGCTGATGGCGGAGCTGTACGGGAAAGCGAACGGCTGCGCGCGGGGACGCGGGGGATCCATGCACTTCTTCGACGCCGCACGCCGCTTCTATGGAGGCTTGGCGATCGTCGGCGGAGGGCTGCCGGTCGCCGTCGGACTCGCGTTGGCCGACAACATGCAGCAACGCCGTAGAGTGACTGCGTGCTTCTTCGGCGACGGCGCTGTGGCCGAAGGAGAGTTCCACGAGTCCCTCAATCTCGCCGCGCTCTGGAAGCTCCCGGTGCTGTTCCTCTGCGAAAACAATCTCTATGCGATGGGCACCGCGCTCGGACGGCACCAATCACAGACCGACATCGCCCGCAAGGCCGATGCCTATGCGATTCCGGCCGAAGCCGTGAACGGGATGGATGTGCTCGAAGTGGAAGCAGCCACGCGAAAAGCCGTCGATTTCGTTCGCACAGGCCACGGGCCCTATCTTCTTGAGTACCGAACCTACCGGTTTCGTGCCCACTCGATGTACGATGCGGAGCTCTATCGGACAAAGGACGAAGTCGCC
This sequence comes from Nitrospirota bacterium, assembly GCA_016219645.1. Lineage (NCBI taxonomy): Bacteria > Pseudomonadati > Nitrospirota > Nitrospirota bacterium. The sequence continues at coordinate 158,585 of JACRLR010000015.1, read as the reverse complement.
CAATGGAAACAGCGCGACCCGATCGCCCTCTTCCAGCAACAGCTCCGCACCGAAGGGTACGTGACTGATGCCGACCTCGATAAGATGGAAACCGCCATTGCGGCAGAGATTGCAGGAGCTGTGTCGTTTGCCGAAATGGGTCCGTGGGAACCTCTGGAAGATCTCACGAAGGACGTGTATACGCCGAAGAACGGCTCTCAGCGGTCAGCCCAGAGCTGACAGCCGATAGCTGATGGCTGATCGCTTCTACACTCGACATGACTAAAATTACATACAGAGAAGCGGTGCGGGCTGGGTTGCGGGAAGCCTTGCAGGGCGATCCGCGCGTGTTTCTGATGGGTGAAGACGTCGGCAAGTACGGCGGGACCTACGCCTGTAGCAAGGGTTTTCTGGATGAATTCGGGCCGGAGCGTATCCGGGATACTCCTCTGTCTGAAAGCACCTTCGTCGGGGCCGGCATCGGAGCCGCTCTGGGTGGCATGAGACCGATCGTCGAAGTGATGACGGTGAATTTCAGCCTGCTCGCCCTCGATCAAATTGTCAACAATGCAGCCACGATTCGCCATATGTCCGGCGGACAGTTCAGCATTCCTCTCGTCGTGCGGATGGCCACCGGCGCAGGCCGGCAGGTGGCTGCCCAACATTCGCATAGCCTCGAAGGCTGGTATGCCCACATCCCCGGGATCACGGTGCTCGCGCCGGCCACCGTCACGGATGCCCGGGGAATGCTGCTTGCGGCACTCCAAGAACCGGACCCAGTCTTTATCTTCGAGCATGCCTACTTGTACCCGTTCGAAGGCGAACTCGACGAGAGCGCCCTCCCCGTCGATCTGACACAGGCGGCAATCCGACGGGCCGGAACAGATATCTCGCTGATCACGTTCGGGGGCTCTCTCTGGAAAGCGCTCGAAGCAGCAGACCAACTTGCCCATGAGGGCATCTCGGCTGAAGTCGTTGATCTCCGGATACTCCGGCCACTCGATATCTCGACAGTCTTGACCTCTGTGCGGAAAACGCGCCGCGCGGTCGTGATCGACGAAGGGTGGCGCACCGGCAGTTTTGCCGCCGAAGTATCCGCGCAGATCATGGAAGGGGCGTTTTATGATCTGGATAGCCCGATCGCCCGGGTCTGTAGCGTCGAGGTGCCGATCCCCTATCCCAAACACCTGGAAGACGCCGCAATCCCGCAGCCTGAAAAGATTGCGCTGACAGTTCGGAACATGCTTCGACGCTGATCCGAACGTCCCCTGACGAGAAGAGAGATGTGGAATTATGAATTCGTTGCCAGGGAATCGTCGCACCACTGAGCCTGACTCATTCCTCGTCAAGACACTCGGCAACTTATTCCAGGTTGTCCAACAGAGGGCCGCAGAGGCTCGAGCGCAATTCCGTCTTTCAGACCCTGACGCGCAATGCAGCTGCGACAACCTCCTCGCTTACCTGGCGCTGCGTGAGCATGATCTTCAACATCTTCAACTGGAGCTGGCGGAACGTGGGTTGTCCTCTTTGGGAAGGCTCGAAGGCTCGGTACTCCATAGCCTCAGGAAGGTCATGGGGCATGTGGGGATCGAACCGACAGACACTCCTCTTATGGCCCCCGACTTTGCACAGGCACGGTCCATACTGTCCCGGCGCAGCGCCATGTTATTGGGGCGACCTCGCCCGCATCACCACACTCGCATCATGGTGACATTGGACCCTGACGTCGTCAGGCAACCCGAACTGCTTGAGCAGCTTCTGGTGAAGGGGATGGATATCGCCAGGGTCAATTGTGCCCACGACACATCTCATGAATGGTCCATGATCATTACTGCGGTACGGGATGCAGAGAAGCGATTAGCGAGCAGGGGACAAGCGATCGGACGCAGTTGCCGGGTGTTTATGGATCTCGCCGGACCGAAGGTCCGGACCGGGCCGTTGATGCTGACAACCAGGCCGCTCAAACTCACGGTGGAGAAGGACGACTACGGGCGGCCGGCCCGCATTTTGGAAGGATTCCTTGACGCCGAAGCATCGCAAACCCAACGGGTCCGCTCACCGGGCGCCCCTTCGAGCTTTGTTATCGCCCTGCCAGGTCAAAGCGGCCTGACGAACCTGGTGCTCGGCGAAGAACTGCGGTTCACGGACACCAGAGGTCGTGTACGGGCTCTCCGTTTGCTTGAGCGCGTCAGTCCCACGAAAGTTCGTGTCGGGCTGGAGAGAACGACCTATCTTGAAGAAGGAATGGAACTCGTGACGACTGGCGGAGCGAGTTTTCGCATCGGGCCGATCATGCCTCAACCGGTGGACATTCGCGTCCAGGCAGGAGACCGATTGGTCCTCTACCGAGAGCCGGCTCGTCTCGGCCATGAGGCTCGGGGACGGCAGCCGCCTGGAATCAGCTGCACCCTTCCCGCAGTGCTGGAGATGGTAAAGCTGGGACATCGCGTGTGTATCGATGACGGCAAGATTACGACCATCGTCCGGAATCTGAATCCGGAATATGTGGAACTTGAAGTCATCGCTCCGCATGATATCCCGGCACGCATTCGTCCGGAGAGGGGCCTCAATTTCCCCGACTCTCCTGTTGACGTCCCCGCCTTTACGGCCCAGGACCGGGAGGATCTTCGATTTGTCGCGCAGCATGCGACGGCAGTCGGCCTCTCCTTCGCGCACCATCCTCAAGATCTGTTAGATTTGCGCAAGGCCCTAGAAGATCTCGGGTGTCCCGATTTGGGAATCGTGATCAAGGTCGAGACTCGAGAGGCCATTCATCGGTTGGCACAGCTTCTCCTTGCCGGGCTGAACCTACCCAGATTCGGCGTGATGATTGCGCGAGGCGATCTCGCGGTCGAGGTGGGCTTCGAGCATCTGGCACTGGTACAGGAGGATATTCTCTGCCTCTGTGAGGCCGCCCATGTGCCCGTGATCTGGGCGACGCAAGTGCTGGAGAACCTGGCGAAAAGCGGATTGCCTGCACGAGCCGAGATTACCGATGCTGCCACAGGACAGCGGGCCGACTGCGTCATGTTGAATAAAGGCAGGTTTGTGTTGGACGCCGTGAAGATCCTTGCGGATTTGCTCGGTTCGCGAGAACGCCAGCGGATTAAGAAACGGCAGGTCTTTCGTGATATCACAGCCCAGCACGGCATATTCGATCGACCCGAGACCGGTCTGCATGCCGGCACCGGGCCATCTCAGGACCCGACTCGCTAGCAGGCGTGCACCCACAGGTGGATTGATTTGCACTTCTACCAGGACTCTTGACCGGAGAACGTCGCATGGCTGAATTTGTGATGCCCACCCTCGGCTCAGATATGACCGAAGGGACTCTTGTCCAGTGGAAAAAGAAGGTGGGCGAACGGGTGGTCAAGGGTGAGATCATCGCAGAGGTGGATACCGAGAAGGCCGCGATCGAGATCGAATCCTTCCACACGGGAGTCTTGGAGCAACTCCTTACGGAACCAGGCGACCGTGTTCCGGTCGGCACGGTCATGGCAATCATCCGAGAAGAGGGAATTCAGGCGACACCCGCCGTTCAATCTCCCGCATCTCCAGCTCCATTGCAGAGAGTCTCGCCGAAGGAACCGGTTTCATCGGTTCCTCCTGCACCTCCGCCGGCCGCAGCACCGGTTACAGAACCGAGACGGCTTCGCATCTCGCCGGCGGCGCGCAAGCTCGCCGGCGAATTAGGAGTGGATCCCGCCTCTGTTCAGGGCACTGGTCCCGGCGGCGCCATCACCCTGGACGACATTCAACATGGCGCTCAAAGACAACGCCAAGAACCCTCCGCACCCACTGCCTTCGCCGACGCGGCCGGCGATCGCCAGGCCAGGATGCGACAGACCATTGCAGCCGCCATGGCACGATCCAAACGGGAGATCCCCCATTACTATCTGAGCAGCACCATCGACATGGGCCGGGCTATGACGTGGCTCAAAGAAGAAAACATCAAACGGCCGGTGACGGATCGGCTGCTATACGGCGTCTTACTTGTTAAAGCCGTGGCCCTGGCGCTGCGGCAGGTACCGGAGTTGAACGCACTGTGGAAAGACAACGCCGCAGTTCAGAGCCCCAATATCCACGTCGGTGTGGCAGTTTCCCTCCGGCAAGGAGGCCTCATCGCGCCGGCCATTCACGATACGGACAAGCGAAGCCTTGGTGAGCTCATGACCAGCTTCCAGGATGTCGTGAAACGGGCCCGTGCCGGAACGTTACGGGGCTCGGAATTGTCCGACCCGACCATCACGGTCACCAGCTTGGGTGAACAGGGAGTGGAAACCGTGTTCGGCGTCATCTATCCGCCGCAGGTTGCCTTAGTCGGTTTCGGAAAGGTCGTGGAACGTCCGTGGGTCCTCGATGGACAGGTGGTCTCGCGGCCGGTTGTGACCGCAAGCCTGTCGGCGGATCATCGCGTGACCGACGGCCACCGCGGCGGGGTCTTTCTTTCAGCCGTCGATCGTTTGTTGCAGGAGCCAGGACAGCTATGAACACTCCGCTCGCGCCGGACCAAATAAGAAAAACCGTCCTTCAGCTCCTTGGCGAGATCGCGCCGGAGGCAGATCTGACGGCCTTGACGCCCGGCGTCAGCTTCCGTGATCAGCTGGATATCGACTCGATGGACTTCCTCAACTTTGTGATCATGATTCACAAGACCTTTGGCGTAGAGATTGCGGAAGCTGACTATCCGAAGTACGCCACGCTCAATGGCTGCGTGGACCAATTGTCGGACAAGCGGGTGACATGACCCTCCCTTGACACGACCAGCTAGCGCGACATTGTGTTCCACCCACATCACAACATATTGAGATTCGTTCGCACGATCGGCATATGCCTTGTCCTACTCATCGTGGGGAGCGGCGCTCGGCTCCAAGCCGGCGAACCAGTCCCGGATCTCGAAGTGTTTGTTCGCGCCGGCTGTCCCCATTGCGAAGCTGCGAAGACTTTTCTCGATGAACTTCGGCGTGAACGGCCACTGCTGCGGATCGCCATCTACGACATAGCTGAGGATCCAGCCGCCCGGCAGCGGCTCGCCACATTAGTCGCTGAACGAGGTTTGTCCAGCGTCGGCGTCCCCACCTTTCTCATCGGCACAGAGCTGATTGTCGGATTCCTCTCAACCGACACGACCGGAGTAGAGATACGCGCCCGGCTTGACCAGAACACCCAAGCTGCTACACCGCCTCCGGCTGTTGAGAGCGTCCAGTCCAAATGGTTCGGCGAGCTTCGCGTCAGGGAACTGGGCCTTCCGCTGTTCACCATTGTCATCGGGTTGCTGGATGGATTCAATCCCTGCGCGATGTGGGTACTGCTCTTTCTATTGTCATTGCTCGTCAATCTTCAAGATCGACGGAAGATGGCGCTCATCGCCGGAACGTTCGTCCTCGTCAGTGGCCTGGTGTATTTTGCCTTCATGGCGGCCTGGCTCAACATGTTTCTCTTGCTCGGTCTTTCGCGCGCTGCTCAGATCGGGCTCGGCGGCATCGCCGTCCTGGTTGGTGCGGTCAATGTGAAGGACTTCTTTGCGCTGCATCACGGCATCGCGCTGAGCATTCCCGAGTCCGCCAAGCCCGGACTGTACACCCGTGTCCGAGGCATACTCCAAGCCGAGCATCTCGCCGGTGCGATAGCAGGGATCGTGGTACTCGCAGGACTCGTGAATCTGGTCGAACTACTCTGTACCGCCGGATTCCCGGCGCTCTACACGCAGATTTTAACTCTTCAACAGATGCCCTCCTGGGAATATTATGGCTACCTCGGCCTCTACAACCTGGCCTATATCTTGGATGACAGTCTCATGGTCATGATCGCGGTGGTCACGCTGAGTCGCAGAAAATTGCAGGAACGTGCCGGTCGTTGGCTGAAATTGGTGAGCGGGATCGTAATGGCCGCCCTTGGTGGCTTATTACTGATAAAACCCGACTGGCTCATGTAACCGTTCCGCACGATTTCAGCTTGCCGGACTTGTCTCAACAGGAAACCGAGAGTATTCTCCAGCGAACCTGGGGATGTTGCAGATCTGGGAAAGGACGAAATGAACGGAATGAGCGATAACGCCGCGACATTGATTACAGCATGTCGAGTGGGTGACCGAGCATGAAGCAGATCCGCCCATTGTTCCAACCGCCTCCGGCATCTGAGAGCCTGGAATCTGGACCGGTCATCCTGCGCGATGGCACGACCGCATCCCTCCGCTCGACCCGTGCGGAAGACCAGGCGATGATGCAAAGGTTTATCGATCGGTTGTCACCGGCATCCAGGCGTCATCGGTTCTTTTCTGAAACGGCGCCCCCTGCTGACACCATCGTGTCGCTGTGTGATTCCTCCAATCCCTCCAAACAACTCACCATCGTGGTCACGAGAACCCTCGCAGGACAGCCGCGCATCATCGCCGCCGGCTCATATTGGGCGCGAACCGCCGATCAGGCCGAAGTGGCTATGGCAGTCGACGACGACTATCACGGGAAAGGCCTGGGAACGATCCTGCTCGAACGGTTGGCGATGCTGGCCATACACCGGGGTTTCACCAGACTGTGGGCTGTCACACACACTGACAATCTGGCTATGCGCGAAGTCTTCCAGGAATCCGGGTACCCGGTCCATGAAACCTATGAAGGCGGCGACATGCAAGTCGAGATCTCGCTGCACCCGACCGAGAACACGACGACTCGCTTGGAGTTGCGCGAGCGTATCGCCACGACTGCCTCGCTTCGCCCGTTCTTCTATCCTCGTTCCGTGGCCGTGATCGGAGCGTCCCGCGATCCCCAAAGCATCGGCTACCGGATTGTCGAAGCCCTTGCCGTCAACCGGTTTCGCGGCGCCATCTATCCGGTGAACCCCAAGGCGGCAACCATTGCAGGCTTGACTGCCTTCTCGTCCGTGACTGCAATCCCCGGCGCCGTCGATCTGGCGGTGATTGCCGTACCGCGTGATGCGGTGCTGCCGGTCCTCACCGATTGTGCAGGCAAAGGCTTCGGCTCCGTGATCGTGATCTCCTCGGGCTTTGCCGAATCTGGCCCTGAAGGAAAGCAGGCCCAGGACCGTCTCGTAGAGGTTATCCGTCAACAGGGCATGCGCATGATCGGACCGAACTGCTTTGGGCTCCTGAATACCGATCCGGCCGTCCGTCTCAACGCCACATTTACGTCGGTCTTTCCCCCCTCCGGCCGCATGGCCATGGCCTCCCAGAGCGGCGCGCTGGGGCTCGCAATCCTCGCCGCAGCCCATCGACTTCGGCTGGGCGTATCCTCATTCGTCAGCGTAGGAAATAAAGCCGACATCTCCACGAACGATCTTCTGCAATATTGGGAAGGCGACCCTTCCACCGACATCATTCTCCTCTACCTGGAGTCCTTCGGGAATCCCAGACGGTTTGCGAGAATTGCGCGTCGCGTTGCTCGTCACAAACCGATCGTGGCGATCAAATCCGGCCGGAGCCTCGCCGGACGGCGCGCGGCCAGCTCGCATACCGCCGCACTCGCATCGAGTGAGGTGGCCGTTGACACACTCTTTCAGCAGTCCGGTGTGATCCGCGCAGACACCTTGGATGAGCTCTTTGCCCTGGCCCGAGGGCTTTCCGATCAGCCCTTGCCGAATGGAAAGCGCGTCGGCATCGTTACCAATGCCGGCGGCCCCGCCATTCTCTGCACCGACGCCTGCGAAGCGGGAGGATTGTCTGTCCCCGAGTTGTCCAAGGCGACCACCGCCGCCCTGTCGGCCTTCTTACCTCCCGCCGCCTCGGTGAAGAACCCGGTCGATCTCATCGCATCCGCCGCTCCTGATCATTATACAAACGCGATCACCACCCTCCTCGCCTCCAAAGAGATCGATGCGCTGATTGTTCTCTACATGTCCGTGACTGTCGGCGACGCAGTCGGCATTGCAAACGGGATTTTGCGCGGGATCTCCACTGCCAGACAGGCTGGCGGCACCGACATCCCGATCTATATCTGTTGGATGGCTGAAGGGGACCTCGGGCGGACCTTTGAGACGGCAGGCGAAACGATTCCCACATTTTCATTGCCGGAGCAGCCAGCGGTTGTGCTCAGCAAAGCCTTCCGGTATGAAGCATGGCGCACCGAGCCTCTCGGCATGATTCCAGACTTCGACGACATAGATTTCGGGACTGCGCGAGCGATCTGTGCTCAGGCCCTGTCTCAAGAAGGGCCCGGTTGGTTGACCGTCGAGGACACCAGAACCCTCCTCGCCTGTGCGAAACTTCCTGTGACACAGGGCGGCGTCGCGAGGACCGCAGACCAGGCAGCGGCCCTGGCGCATGACGTGGGATTTCCCGTTGCCGTCAAGCTCGCGTCACGCCAGATCCTGCACAAGACCGAGATGGGCGGCGTGCATCTGAACCTGTCTGATGAGCAGGCCGTGAGGAATTCGTTCGAGGCGATTCAGGCCAGGCTCGCACAAGAAAATAAACTGGAGGCGATGGAAGGTGTGCTCGTGCAGCCGATGCAGTCAGGCGGCACGGAGGTGATGGTCGGCGTGACACATGACCCTCTCTTCGGCCCTTTGATCGCGTTCGGGCTGGGAGGCATTCACGTGGAAATCCTGGGCGATGTGCGATTCCGGATTACACCCCTCACCGATCGTGATGCAGCTCAAATAGTGCGCGAGATCAAGGGCTATCGATTGCTCCAAGGCTACCGAGGCCATCCTGCAGCGGATGTGGAAGCCATCGAAGAGGTACTGCTGCGTCTCTCTCGCCTTGTCGAAGAAATCCCCGAGATCAGCGAACTCGATCTCAATCCGATCTTCGCCCTCCCGCCTGGGCAAGGTTGCAAGATCGTGGACGCCAGAATTCGCGTTGAGAAGAGTTCGCCGACGGTTTAGGAACATGCCGGCTGGGCGATCCAGCGGATGCGATCCGCCCGCGGCAAACCACAGCTAGACCTGGCAACCACAAGGAAAACGAAAACACAACGCTGTCACTGTTAAGCGACAAATTAAAGCCATTCTATTGTGTCCCTGCAAAACATTGCTGCTCGTTGGCAATCTCGCTGACACGCGAAGTAGTTCCGCCAATGCGTTGCGCGCGCGCATTGGCAGACAGGCCCAGTGGCTCCATGAATTCTTCCAGGAGGATTTCACCTGGGTAGATAGGTGGCAGTTGTTGCTTGCACATGGCAGGTGCCTTTACGACGCCCACTCATGCCGCACGCCGCTTTGTCCCGCGACTGCTTGCACGAGAGCTTGATGCACTGAGCCGCTTACCGGCTGCTTGGGCATGTAATTTCAGCCCCAGCGCTCCCACCACCTTGAGGATCGTATCGAAGTCTGGGTTCCGCTCACCAGAGAGCGCTTTATACAAGCTTTCGCGAGACAAACCGGCCTCCTTGGCAACCAGGGCCATGCCCTTGGCCCTGGCAATATCGCCCAGTGCCTTGGCAATAAAGGCGGCATCGCCTTCAGCCTCCTCCAGGCACGCCTCCAAATACGCAGCCATTTCTTCCGGCGTGCGAAGGTGCTCCGCAACATCGTACCGCGTGGTCGTCGTTTTGCTCATCATGCGCTCCTACAGATTGCGTGCAAGACGCAAGGCTGTTTTGATATCGGTGGTCTGCGTGCGTTTGTCACCACCGGCTAGCAAAACCACCATCTCGCGTCCGCGCTTCGTAAAATACACACGGTAGCCGGGACCAGAATCGATTCGCATTTCAGAAACGCCTTCACCCACTGGCCTCACATCCCCCGCATTTCCTGTCGCCAGGCGTTCGACCCTGACTTGAATCCGCGCTCGCGCACGAATGTCGCGCAATCCATCAAGCCACTGCGCGTAGGTCTCAGTTTTGCGAACCTCAAACATGAAGCACTGTAGCCAGAAGGCTACAGTTTGTCAATGTGCGTAACTGGTCTATCTGCCATTTAGGGAACCCTCACGCCGCAGGAGCGCCAGGTAGGCTAGCGTATCGATGAGTTCCTGATCGGTCATGGTGGTATCCGGGAACATGCCTGTGCCCGGGTGTCCTTCCCGGATTGCACGCGCGCGCTGCTTGTCAGATTTCAGATGTAGTGCCTCGGGATTTCTCAGATCGACCGGTGGAGGATTGAGTTGACTGATGAGTGTGGCTGTGTCGGCTGCGAGTTGCGGTCGTAGGTTTTTGTTTCCATCAATGCCATGACAGTAGTGGCACACGCCCTTCCCATTGAAGACCGCTCTGCCCCGCTCGGCATCGCCTGCCGCTCTTGTACTCTTGGATGACGGCGGAGAACCGGCCCAGGCATTCATCTCAACTGTATCTGTGAACTGAATCCCCCAGCAGCCCACGAAAAGGAAGCAGGTAAGAGAAACTTCTCTCATATTATTCCCCTCTGAGCTACGAACCACTTGTGACTTTGAATTCTAAATGGCAAGCCACACAGGCTTTGAGCACTCCGTCAAGCTTGGGCAAAATCTGTTTGAGATCCTTTGTCGGAATAATCTGGGCCAGATCCTCCGCCGCCTGGTGATGAGCCATGGCGAGATCGTGATAGGCCGGTGGAAAATTCTCCGGCTGCTGACTCGCCATCGCCTGCCTGTGCATGAAGAAGCCCAGGTGTGTTTCGGTTAGGCCTTTGGCCAATTCGTAGTCCTCCTCAGCCAACGCGCTGACAATCCCTTGAACGGTCTCCAGGTGCTGCAACATGACTACGCGATGTTGCTTCCCTGCCGGTGACGACAGCGGGATGGGATGCCTGATATCGGAAGTCATATAGGGGTCGGGGGTTTGCTCGCCCTGGCGCGGTCGGACATCGGTACAACCGACTGAAAACACAACACAAATGACTCCCAGAGCCATACCTCCAAGTAAGGCCTGTTTCCCTCTATATATAATGGTAGAGACTCTATCCACGACATTTCTGACATATCTCCGTAAAATCAATCGCTTAACACCATTAGACCGCTTTTTCCGCATTTTTCACCTGCTTCCAATAGGCATCGACCCGCTCTTGAATGTGCCGGATAGCTTCATCCTGCCTCGTCGGTTCGAACAGATGTCGGAACCGGCCCTGCAACTTGAGGTACTCTTCAACCGGCTTGCGCTTGGGAATGTAGGTGTGTGTGACTACTCCGTTGATCGACTCCTTCAAAGGCCAAAGACCGGTCTCGACCGCCAACTTGGCGACTCCCGGAGTCTCTCCCGGATCGTAGAGCCAGCCGGTGGGGCAAGCGGAGAGGGCGAGAAACAGTTTGGGGCCTGTAAATGTTGCCGCCCGGGCGAACTTTTCTTCCAAATCCAATGGGTACCGAGGCGCGACTGTTGCGATATAAGGCGGTTTGTGTGCCCGCCAGATCTCGAAGATGTCTTTCTTCTCCTGCGTGGTACCAGACGGATGCTGCAAGCTGCAGGGCGAGGTGCTCGTTCGTGCGCCGTAGGGTGTCGCGGGAGAGAGCTGCATACCTGTGTTGCCATACGCTTCATTGTCGTAGCAGAAATAATAGAAATCGAGTTTTCTGGTGATGGCGCCCGAGGTCGAAGAGAGGGCCATGTCATAGGTCGAACCGTCTCCACCCAGCACAACAACTTTCAGATTCTCGCGTTCCGGCAGCCGTCCTTTGGCGATCAACACATCCAATGCATCGCGCACACCTTGCGCGCCGGCAGGCGCCGACCCCATGGTGGTGTAGAGCCATGACCCCTTAAATGGGGTGAAGGGATACGCCGCCAGCATCGTAAAGCACCCGGCGGCATTCACATAGACAACCTCGTCCCCCAACACCTTCGCAGCCAGCCGCAACGCTTCCAGCCCTCCGCAGCCGGCACAAAGTGCGGTTCCCGGAAGGACGTGTTCTTCACGGGGAATCTGTTTGATCTTCTTAAATGTCTCACGTTGCCAGGTCATGATGAAAACCGTGAGGCGTGAAACGTGAAGCGTTAGAAAACTGATGGCCATAACACCATTTATTCACTTGCCTGACCCCTGACTCGCCCTCACATCCGCTGCGATATCTTGAAGCTGCACCATCTCGCGGTGCTCGGCTTCTGTGTAGAGCAAGACCGGCCCGATCCCTTTTCCTTGAACTCCAGCTTCTGCCGTCTGTTCGAAGACAGTCCGAAGCTCACCTTCCGAAAGATTCTTCCCTCCCAGGCCCCCGATGAAAGAGCAGAGCGCCCGCGGCCGCAACGCTTCATGGTACAGACAGGCTGCAATCTCCTGAAAGAGAATGCCGCCCTGCCCCGGAGACAGATTCTGATCCAGGACCGCCACGGCCCTGCGGCCTTGCAGTGCGTGACGGATGGCGTCCGCCGGCCAAGGACGGATCATGCGTAACCGCAGCAGTCCCACTCGCTTGCCCTCTGCCCTGGCCGCATCGACTGCGGCCTTGCCTTTGCTCGCAAAGGCGTTGGTCATGACGAGCACATCTTCCGCATCGTCAAGCCGATACCCCTCAACCACATCGTATCGCCGTCCGAACAGCTGCTCGAACGCAGCGGCCGCGTCCCGATGCACATCCAACGCGTTCATGGCAGCCAGATGCATTTGATGACGGAAGTACGAGTATGGCGTCCCGCCGAGGACCGCCACGCCGAGCGCATGCGGCGCAGAGGCTTTGAAACCCAAGTGAGCAGGACGAAACGGCGGCAGGAACGCCTTCACCATCTGAAGATCCGGTATCGTCACCGGCTCGCGGGTGAACGAAAGGTAGAAACCGTCCAGATTGACGATGACCGGCAACATGACCCTTTCATCCTCCGCGATCCGATAGGCCATCAGGATCGAGTCCAGGACTTCCTGGCAGGTCTCGGCATGGATCTGAAGAAAGCCTGAGTCCCGCGCAGCCAGCACATCATTGTGATCCGGTTCGAGCGTAATCGGCGCAGCTAACGCCCGCGAGACGTTGACCAGCACGAGCGGTGCGCGCCAGCCGGAAACCGAATAGAGGACTTCGAGGGCATAGAGCAATCCCTGGCTGGATGTTGCGGTGAAGACCCTGGCCCCCGTGGCCACAGCAGCTCCGGCCGCAGTCATCATGGAATGTTCGGAATCCATGGTCACAAAGCGGGCTGCCATCGCGCCGCTCTCGCACCAGGTGGCCAGTGCTTCCACAATTTCCGTCTGCGGTGTAATGGGAAACGCCGGGATGTAATCCACATCCGCCAGCCGAGCGCCCCAGGCCGCCGCGAGATTGCCCGTCATCATCATCTGGTCTGTCTGGTTCATTTGGTCTATCCGGTCTATTTGGTTTGCTTGACGAGACCCGTCTCACATTTCCATACCTATCGTGCCGTCCACGCCACTCCCCCTTCCTGCTCCCGCTCGGCCACCAATGCCTCCGTCGGGCATTCATGGACACAGATCTGGCATCCTTTGCAATGGGCATAATCAACCACGGGCCTGTCGTCCTTTGTCATCGAAATCACCCCTTCGGGGCAATAGGCGAAACAGAGCCAGCAGCCATTGCACTTGTCCGGCACCAGCACCGGCCGGAAGGTTCGCCAGCCGCTGGTTTCACGCAGGATCGAATTTGCAGCGGCGCTGATCCTGGCAGTTCCTCTGGTCGGAGGTTCATAGACCGGTACTTGAAGCTGCGCTGACGTGGTCGATTGCGGCGCGCCCGGTACTACGGGAACCGTGCGAACGGCATCATAGCACTGAAGTGCAGCAGCTTGATTGCGCTCAATCTGAGAAGCGGCGAGTGCGAGGTCGGCTAATTCCCGCGCAATAGCCTCTCGAACCGAATCCCGGCGGAGTCCGATGAGTCTCCCGGCGACAGCACCGAGCAGCGCGCTGATCGCGCCGCCCTTTCCAAACTGTTGCAGGGCGATGTCTGTTAGATCGAGCGTCGTCAGATGTCCCGGCAGCGAAGTCTGGGGCTGCAACTGTTCTGCAGTCAGTGGTGAGTTGACGAAGACAGCCGTTCGTTCGTCGATGCCGTCCAGCACGCGGGCGGCAGGGTCCTGGATGAGCGACGCGTCGGCAATCACGACAAGGTCGGGGCAGGCGATGATGCCTCGCTGTTTAATTGGTCCGGTATCGATGCGCGTGAATGCCGCCACTGGTGCGCCGCGCCGCTCGGCCCCATAAATCGGCGAGTCCTGCGCCACGAACCCCTCGATAAACGCAGCCGTTCCCAGGATGCGGCTCGCGGTCTTCGCACCCTGCCCTCCTCGGCCATGAAACCGGACTGCCCGCATCGTTCATTCCCTGAGCGGCGCCTGATTCTCCCCTGCCTGTGCGCAAGCCATACGCGGGTCGCACTGTTGCCTAAACAGCTTCTTCCGAATATCCTCGGCCGGTTCCATCGCAAGAGCTTTTCCTCACCGCAACATCAGCTACAACACGTATCCGCTTTTTCCTTCATGGCCTCACGTCCGGCCTTGATTGCCGCCTCGACACCCGCCGTTTTCGCTGCGATGAAATGCTTGCCACGCTCAATGCTCTCATCAAGGGCGGCTCGCGCCTCCTTTGCCTTCTCCAGAACTTCTTCCTCCGTCCTCCTGGCATAGCCCTTCAACACCTGACGCGTTTCTTCCCCGGACTTCGGGGCGAGAAGAAGACCTGCCACGACTCCAGCCATGGCCCCCCCTAAGAATGCGAGTACAACAGCCGGTCCCGAACATTGTGTCTCTCGATTGTCCATAACAATTCCTCCTTGGATAAACGTGGTTCTTCCGAAAGAGGAAAAGCGAAGGCCGTGCCAGAATTGCCGAACCACGGCGATCACTGATTGTTGCGATTTGACGCGGCCTTACAAAAACGTGTGAAGAAGAGAAACAATTTCCTGGGGCATTCCAGGTCTTAGGAGAAAAGGGTGCTGTCGCAAAAGGCAACAGTCCCCCACACGAAGGAGGTAGGTTACTGTAGACCTAATAAAACAGAAGATAAATCGTTATGGAGAGGCAGCCCATCCTTCAATCTGTCCCATCATGCCGGCCCATGCTCACCGGTGAAGCTGCGGATGTACTGGATGAGGGCCCAGATCTCATCATCTGTCAATTGATCTCCATATCCAACTAGGCCGGTATCGGGGGATCCGTTCTTAATCACCCAGAAGAGTTCGCCTTCCGTACGATGGATCCAGAATCCCTGGTCCTGGAAATTGCGCGGTGAGGGATCCAATCGGGCTGCCAGCGGTCCTTTACCGTCACCCTCTTTCCCATGACACCTGAAGCAAGCACCCTTGCCAACGTAGATCGCCTTACCCTGTGAAACAGTCTCAGGGGACCTCGGCAATGGACTCGTGAGCGCGCGCGCCTCGGACAGTTTATCAGCCGGCACTAACAGCTGCATCCTGTGCCGTTCGGTGGCCCAGGATGGAATGGTAAGAGAAACCACAAGAGCCAACAGCGGCAGCATACTACGAGGCTTCATCACCTTCCTCCAGAAAAAGGATTGCGTCAGGCTCCCTATAGGATCGCAGGCACCGTTTGGGCAGACCTATCACTTCCCCTCTGTCGCGAAGGACCGGACGTACCGCAGCACCTGCCAGGCTTCTTCTTCCGTGAGGACGAGCGGGATAAACGGCGCCATCGCCGTGCCCTTGCTGCCATGTTTCAAAATCCAGAACAATTCTCCATCGGTTCGAGCGGCCTGCCAGTCCTTGTCGGTGAAGTTTCTTGGCAAGGGCCCTTTCAAAGTGCCCGGCTCAATGTCTGCCCCCAGTCCCTTACCGTCCCTTCCATGACAGGTAATACAGAAGGCTTTCCCATGGAAAAGCTTCTGTCCCTTCTCAATAGTTTCCTCGGTAGCCGGAAGCGGATTGGTCCAGGCTCTGGCTTCTTCGATTTGATCGATCGGTACTCGCGGTTTGAGCACGGCTTCATCGCCCCCAAAGACCGGATTCCCCCATGAGCCAAGCGATGCCGCCATACAGGCCGTGAGTAGGAGATACGGACGCATTGCTCATCCTCTCATTTCATTCTCCTTCGCCGAATACCCCGTAGCTCGCGACGGGGATGAAGGCAGGGAGAACCCTCCGTAGCCTTGGCGAAGGAGGGTGGTCGCTTCGGAGAATTTCGCAAGATACCCCGCAGCTTCCGGCCTTCGTAGCCGAAGTGGCTACTTCGGCGGAGTAGGCTGCTGCGGGGAGCTTCATTGTGCAATCCATTACGAACGGTAGACCGTCGACAGGGACCAGCCAGGCCCTCAGAGGAACGAGGCTGGTCCCCTCTCTCAATCCTATTTGTCGGAATATCCCGTAAACTTGTGCCCGAGGGACTGAGGGAAACTCACGGTACCATCCGGGAATTCCAGCCCATGTTGCCACAAGTGATAAATCACACCGTCAGTCCCTGCCGCAACTTCCGCCACCTTGGCAGCCTGATCGGTCGGCATATCCAGGATTTGGACCCGGCCTGTCGCGATTTCCACTTTATGATCGTGGAAATGCCGGTGCCACTGAATGGCAGGGAGCTTTCGCGTGAGGTCTTTCGATATGAAATACTCGACCGCAACCAGTTTGGCCTTGGGATCCGTGGAATCGAACAGCAAACACTGAAGAATCTTGTCGGATACACCCTTGCAGTAGTGATGGAACGGTCCTCCCGGGGTGCCGTCCTCCATCATATGTGGTGCCTGCACATGAATATCGAATCCTTCGACCGGGGACTTTGGTTCCCCGCTTATGGCTTTCTGGGGAACGACTCCGCTACATCCAATTGCAGCAATCGCAGCAACAACTAGCAGACCTTTTCTCATCACAATAGACCTCCTCGGGGTTGGGGTTAGGGTACGGGGGCCTGGCCTCGCTCATCTGGACTGAGAAAGACCGTACACGTTCGACTGACCATAAGAGACACATCGCTTCAAAAGGATTCAACCGATTAACAATTGAGCCTTACTTATCGGCCACAGCCTTCCCCCTTGCAACCGCCCATCCCACCGCCTCCTCCCATCATGGGCCCCATCCCTCCGCCATGTCCCATCATGCCAGGTCCATGCTCACCCGCGAAGCTCCGCAAATACGGGATGAGACTCCAGATCTCTTCGTCCGTCAGTTGCCCGCCGAATCCTACCATGCCGGTACCGACCGATCCGTTCTTGATCACCCAGAAGATTTCGCCTTCCGTCCGATGGCGCCAGAATCCATGGTGTTGAAAATTGCGAGGGGATGGATTCAACTGGGCAGCCAACGGCCCATTACCATCTCCGTCTTTTCCATGACAGTTGAAGCAGCCGCCCTTGCCGGCATAGATCGCCTTACCCTGTGCGACCGTCTCAGGGGATTTCGGCAAGGGGCTCGTGAGCGCGCGCGCCTCGGCCATCTTGTCGGCCGGCACCAACGGCTGCATCATGTGCCGTTCGGCAGCCCCGGCAGGGATGGCAAGAGAAATTACCAGGGCTAGTAATGGGAACGTACTCGGCTTCATCACCTTCCCCCTTTGGTCGCTTGTTGTAGCTGGCCGAACGACCGATGCATCTTGCATCGAACAGCAAACGTGCAGGGACGCATCGTCAATCCTCTCCTGTTGGACACATCTCACGGGGCAGTATTGGTTTCGATGTCTACGCCAAGGCCTATCCAGGCCCGCAGCAGATCGTGTCGTGTGATCGAGTAGACCACCTTGCCATTTCTCTCAATCGGCAGATTGATGAGCCGCTTATCCTCCATGAGCTTCACGGCCGCCTCGAAACTCGTATCATCTGTCACAGCGATGCGCTCTTTCGCCATAATGTCCTCTGCGGCCAGCCGGTTCAGATCTTTCCCCGCTTCCAACGCCCGAAGAATGTCGAACTCGCTGATGAATCCTGCGAACTTTCCCTCTTTGTCGACCACCGGCGCTCCCGGCGTATGGGTCGTCAGCAACTCAACGGCGATCCCCATTGCATTCTGTTTTCGAGTAAACACAAGATCGTTTGTGGCCCGCACTTGTCCAATCGTCTTGAACCCTCCGGCAGGAACACCCGGTCTACCTAACGTTGTCATGACAACCTCCTTTGTGTTGATGAATGCTAAACTTGTCCTAGCCGGATTCTGAAACAGTCCGCCATTAGTCCCTCTCTACCCCCCTACTCATTGTGAGCCTTTGCGTAGAAGAAGGATTCACGAATTGCAGCTGGCGCTTCATCTTTTCATGCCGACAAACGCAATCTAACTTGAGCACAAGACAACCTACAGCACTGGCGAGTCTACGCCAATGCCATTTGGATGCCACCGGGGTAGTTTCAATGCTGTATGTATAGTTTTTGAGAAACAATGGCTTAGAGAGGCCGGATCGGCTAATTCGTTGTCGATGTGATGCATAGATACCCAGGAGGGTATCTATCGGGTGGGGCAAATCGCTACGGCAGGGTACAACAGCGCAATGAGAAAATGGACCACGATCGGATGCTTCCGGTCTTTCTCCGGCCTGTTACAAGTCCAATTCCACCATCTTGCGGTGGAATCGGGTGATCACGTTCGGATCTGGTGTCAGCCGAATCTGCGCTTCTTCCTTGCCCTTGTAGGGCAACAAATTCAGCACATAGCGCAAGCTTTCCAGACGCGCGGCCTGTTTATCGTTCGCTTTGACGATGATCCAGGGGCTGAACGTCGTATGGGTCTTGCTGAACATCTCCTCTTTGTAACGGGTATAGGAATCCCACAACTCCTGTGCCTTTTCATCGACCGGGCTCAACTTCCACTGTTTGAGTGGATTCAGCCGGCGCGCTTCGAATCGCTTCGCCTGCTCCTCTTTCGAAATTGAGAACCAGAACTTGATGATGGTCACGCCATCTTCGTAGAGCATATGTTCGAATTCAGGAACCTGCTGCAGAAACCGCTGGTGTTCTTTCTTGCTGCAAAATCCCATCACCGGTTCGACGACCGCGCGGTTGTACCAGCTACGGTCGAAAAACACGATCTCGCCTTTGTTGGGCAGCTGGCGGATATAGCGCTGAAAGTACCACTGGCCCCGCTCTTCATCCGACGGTTTGGGCAGCGCGACCACCCGCATGGCGCGAGGATTCAGATGTTCGGTGAACCGGCGGATCGTGCCGCCTTTCCCGGCCGCATCGCGTCCTTCGACCAGAATCGCAATCCGTTCTCCGCTGCTCTGCACCCACCGTTGAAGCTTGACCAATTCAACTTGTAACTGCCTCAACTCTTGCTCATACAGCAGTGTCTTGCGCACCTCCTCAATATCGACGGTCTTGTTCTCAAGCAGCTGAATAAAGCCCTTTCTCGTATTAATTCTTTGCAGATCATCGTCGGTCAAGGCGAAGCCCGGTTCACCGATACGCCCCAGCCCCTGTCCAACGGACCCGCGGCGCGCCACTGGATAGCCGTCCCCTTCCCGTGGCACCACCGTTGGAATGGCCTCCAGCCCATTGACATCGAGCTGCCCATCCTTTTCGACGGACTTGTCAATGCCCATTTCATCCTGCCGACCCGTCCGGCCTTTTGACTTCCCGGTCGATTCGCCATCTGCTGCCATACAGAGGTCCCTTCCTGTGATACAGAATCAGAACGCCACGTTGCGGTCACGCTCGGCAACGGCTTTGATATAGTCCGCCATGCCCTTGATCGACGCCCCGGTCACGAGGTCTGTCCCGCTGATCTGCCGCGCCACGGCGCAGGCCCCGCAGACCCAGATAGGAATATTCGCAGCTTGCAGGGCTGCCAGCAGATCTTTGAGCGGCGTCAGATTCACACCGGTCACATGATCGGCCGTACCCTTTCGTCCCAACGTCACTGCTTCATTCCAGAGCCATAGGACCACATCATGGCCCTGCTCCTTCGCCACCTTCGCTGCCATGAACGGCAGCGTTGCCATCGTCGGATCGTCCGTACCCCGACTGCCTGAAATAATAAATGTCGCCATTCTTTCCTCCTCCGTTGCTCGTCGTTCGTGAAGCGTATCTCGCGTGAAATCTTTCGCGCTTCACGAGATACGAGGGACGCTTCACGCGTTACTTCGCCAGCGATCGAATGTAGTGAATCAATTGCCACACCTGCTCATCCGGCAACCCGGCAAACGACATCATCCCTGTTCCAGGCGAGCCGTTCTTGATGATCCAGAACAAATGACCATCGGGAATGTCTTTCATCATCGCGCCACATGTGAAGTTTCTGGGTGGCGGCACCAGGGCGGCTCCCATGATGCCCTTTCCGTCGCCTTTTTCTCCATGGCACATCGCACAGGCCACAGGCTGGGCCGTCTTGAGGAACAGCTCCTTTCCCACTTGTACCGTACCGGCAGAGGTGGGAAGCGGATTCGTTTTGGTCAAGAAGTCATCCGGCACCTTTACCACCTGGCGCGGTTGCACACAGGCTCCCCCCTGGCCTCCGCTTGGGGCAGCCGTCATATCAGGGACACCCTTGAAGGTTGTCTTGAGGTACGCGATCACATCGGCCACGCCTTGCTGACCGATCGTCAAGTTCCAATAGGGCATATTCGCCGACTTCCCCACTGCCGGACCGCCATGGTTAATCACGTTGTAGAGATATTCCATCGGAAGCTTTTCGAATGGAATATTGGCATGGATCGCCGGCTTGGGTAGCAGACCGGACGCTGCCGGTCCGTCACCTTTACCAGTCGCGCCATGGCACTGTGAGCAATACTCCTTGTAGATGACTTTACCTCGATCCGGGCTGGCCATCCCGAATTCGGGACTTGTCCAGGGTTCGTAGTACTTGAAGTCCTGCACCCCTTGGACCATCAAGAATCCGATCACGGCGCGAAGCTGCGGCTCCGTCGCATCGGCCAGAAATTCGCCGCTATGAGGCACGAAGTCTTGTGGATTTTGCCCGAACCGGAAGAGCCAATCCTGGTCATACCGTTGTCCAGCTGCCACCAGCGAAGCACTCTGTGGTCCCCCGATAACCTTGCCATTCTCCTCGATGACGTGACAGCCGAGACAGGCGTGCGCCTTGTAGGCCATTCCACCGAACGTCGCATCGAACTTCGTTACCTTCGAGAGATCAAACGCGCCGACCTTCACGCGCGGATCCTTGTTGTGCTCGGCAAAGTAATCGGCGATGGCGTGAGCCTCAGATTCGGTGACCATCGGATGCTTGGACGGAACTTCGGTCAGATCCCACCGATAACCCTTGGCGTACAATGGCGCCTCTTTGCCTGTCAGCCACCGGATCAACCAGGGCCGCTGATACTTGCTACCGGCCCACATGAGGTCGGGCGCCTTCAGATTGAAGCGAGAATCCGCCTGACCTTCCAGCCTGTGGCATTGGACGCAAGTCTGCTGAACGATTTCCTTCGCACGCGACTGATCGCCTGCGAACAATAGATGAGGGGGCGACATCAGCCCCATCAATACGAACACAGCGCTTCCAATGGCCATTCGGCTTCTTATATTCATGTTGCTGCCTCCTTCATGAGTCTGTTGCAAACCCCCCTCGACAAGGAAATCCCCGGTCGTTCCCGCAAGGGCCACAGAGCTTGGGAGGAGGCTCGTGAGGATGCTGAAAAAGCCCGTCCAGCAAGGCCGCAGCGAGTGAAAGGTCGAGGCGTACGCGGTTGGTACGTTGAGACCTTGAGCGATGCGAGAACGCCGCTGGAGGGCTTTTGCAACATCATCACAACGGCTTCTCCCCATGGTGATGGTGATTGAGTTTGATCGCCACGCCGGGAGGCACCGCGATGGATTGATGCACGGTGCAGCCATGTGCCACCTTGAGGAGGCGCTCACTATGTTCGGCCGTGACGCGATGCGGTAGATGAACCGCCAGGGTGATCTGGCCTACCCGATGCGGCTGTTCCGCCATGGTCCATTCTGCCTCGACACTCAACCCCTTGGTCGAGATCTGATGGCGGTCGCAGTAGCGCCCCACGAAATAACCGACACAACTGGCGAGTGCACCGACAAAGAGTTCGACAGGACTCATGCCGGCGTCCTGGCCACCGTCATCAACCGGCTGATCGGTGACGACCCGATGCTTGCCGCTCGTGATGTCATGCCGAGTTCCACCATGGTAGGCCACGGTAAGTGTCATCACGCACCTCCCGGTTCGGGCAGTCGCATCGCAAGCCAGATACAGACGATTCCCAAAGGTGCCGGGATCCACAGGCCGTGAATCCCGATCAAGCCGGAAATCGTCACCGGACCATAGCGACCGACAACCAGCAGATGTTCTTCGATCTCAGGGAACATGAAGGCAAACACGAGCGCGCCGCACAATCCCCCTATAACGGTGACCCAGGCATCCGGCTTCCCTTCCGCACAGGCTGCGAGCGCCGTTCCCGGGCAATATCCTGATAGCGCAAATCCCACCCCGAAAATCGCACCAGCAATCATGAGCCCCAGGAGATACAGTTCTTTCACCTTCATATTGGCCAGTCCAAAGAGATCCAACAGATGCACGCCGATGAGTCCAACGCCGATGGCCATCAGTATTAGCTTCATAATGGTCAAATCCTTCAACCGTAGCGCGTTGACAATCTTGGTATGGCTGGAGGCACCGGAGAGCTGAAGCAGCGCCCCGAAGGCTGCTCCGAGCGCCAATCCGAGCCCGAGCGTCAACATCGTGACCCTCCGTCCCGATAAAGCACGCGCGCTGTGATAATCGCGCTGATGAAGAGCGCCGCAGAAAAGAGAAAGGAACTGATGGCTAATTGCGAAATCCCGCTGATCATATGCCCGGAGGTGCAGCCACCGCCGAAGCGGGCGCCGAAGAGAAGGAGAAATCCCCCGACGAAGGACCAGACCAGCCGACGCCCCGGGTTTGAGCCAAAACGTCTCTTCCATTCGATCGGCACGACTCTGGTTCGGAAGCGAGCGGTGACCATCGCCGCTACCAACGCCCCGAGCGGGATCCCCAACACAAAGAAAAACTCGTAGGTGGCCAGAGTCCATCCTTGCGCGGTCTTGGCCAAGTAGGGACTCCTTGACGCGACGTCCGGGAGCACAGAATGCAGGAGCACCCCATCCAACACGACATACTGGCCCGACACTCCGATGGGTTGAACCAATCCAACGGCCACGATCAAGACCAGACCGATTCCGATCCCCCCGGCCCACCATGGGAATACTGGTCTCGCATCCTCGTGAGACGTTTCATAACGATCTGGGACGTCTTTCTTCATTTCAGCATCACGGTTTGATATAGATCCAACCTTGTTCTTGCAGCTCTATCAATCGGACCATGGCGGGAGTCGTTCGATCCACCTGATCGATCAAATCCGCCCGCGTGAGACCCTGAGCCTTCATCGTATTGGAGCAGGCTGTAAATTCGACATCATAGGCAGCCTTCAGTTGAGCCAGTTCGCTCGCCAGCGTCGAATCCTTTTTTGTCAACAACGTCAGCCCGGCACCATGTACCACCAACTCAACACGCACGTGCTCGCGGCCCACTTCCTGATAGAGATTGCGAATATTGTTCAACGCTCCTCGCTGAACCTTCTCATCGCCTGAATTGAGGTGCAGGACCACGCGATGCGGATCCTGAGACGTTACGGCTGCTCCACTGAGCCCCGCGGAAGAAACGCCCAGTGCGCCGACCAGACATATGATGAGCATCGCATTCATCTTGACGGCCACTGTCTGTAACACCCTCTCAACGATTCCCCTTAATACGGTGAATCAGCAGGCTTCCCGCCCTTCGGCCAATCATTCACCTTGCCGGGGAAATCCGGCCGCGGCTGAGCGTTGATATATGCGGCGACGTCGTACGCATCA
This sequence comes from Nitrospirota bacterium, assembly GCA_016219645.1. NCBI lineage: Bacteria > Pseudomonadati > Nitrospirota > Nitrospirota bacterium. The sequence continues at coordinate 135,062 of JACRLR010000015.1, read as the reverse complement.
TCGTCCGACAGGCTCCAGCCCCAGCCACGCGGCATATTCGACTTGATGAAGGCAGCAGCGACCGTCACCCGCGCCATACCTGCGGCAATGGTGTAGGACTGGGGTCCCCAGACCGGCGGCGCCGCCATCGTCCCTTGGCCATCGGAGCCGTGACAGAAGGCACATTTACCCGCAAACAGGTTCTTCCCATTGCCTGGATCGAGAGGACGCCGTGAGTCGATGCGTTGGAGGCCCCGCCAGGGGATTGTCGCACCGCTCGGGACTCCACGCGAGAGCCAGGTGATATAGGCCACGACGGCCTGCAGTTTGAAACTATCCGGCGGAAGTGCTCGCCCATTCAGGCTCCGCTCGAAACACTCATTAACACGGTCAGCGAGTGTGTTCACTCTCGCGCTGCGGGGTCGGTACTCGGGATAGACTGCGGCCAGACCTACGAATGAGGCGGCGTTCGGATTCAGCCCGGCATCGAGATGACAATTGGTACAGTTCAGGCGGTTGCCGACGTAGGCATCGGCATACTCCTGCGTATTGACGACGATCTGATAGCCCAGCCGGATCTGTTCACCCAACTGAGTGCCCGGGATAGTGTCCGGAGAGGGTGGAGCGAATTCAATCGGGGCACTGCCAGATTGAGCCTCCCGAGACTTCTCAGTCTTAACCTGGGCACTCTCGCTTGAACAGCTGAGGAGCGTAGCCACCCCAAGAATCACCGAGAAGAGCCTCATCATGATAGCTTCGCTTGTGCCAAGACCGTGCCACTAACAAGGACAACCGGCCTATGGCGTAACCTGTCAAATCACAGGATTAGCAGTCAGATTCAGATCGGACTGGAGCTAAAAGCCACAGCGCGGCAGATGTGATTGTTGCAGGATGCCACAGACTTCGTCGGTCCCTCGTGAAGCGTCGTTCGTCCCTCGTTGCTCTGGTTCGTCGCTCATATCTCGTCCCTCGTCGTTTGTAGGTGGAGAATTTCCTAGCTCGCGAGATACGCTTCACGTTTCACGGGTAACGCGAGCGACGCGGCAGTCATGCGATGGAGGCAAGGTGCTTGGGTTATTTCGGCTGGGCTTTCGACGCGGACTCTTCGTTGTACAACTCGACCCGGTTCCGCCCTCTTCGCTTAGCGTCGTACATGGCTTGATCGGCACGAGTAATGAATGTTTCGACCTGGTCGATGTCCGGAGTGAGCATCACGACTCCGATGCTGACCGTTACCGTAGCGACATGGTGATCCCAGACGAATTGATTTTGTGCGATTTTCAGCCTGATGCGTTCGGCAATCTGCAGTGCGCCGGTCTGATCGCACTCCACCAAACCAATCACAAACTCTTCCCCCCCATAACGGCCGATGATATCGGGCGGGCGGATCATTCCCCTGGCCAACTGTGCCACGTGGAGCAACACCTGATCGCCGAACGTATGCCCGTAGCGGTCATTGATCTCTTTGAAGTGGTCCACATCGAGGAACAGCAGCGCGAACTGGTGCCGGTAGCGCCGGCTCCTGTGAAATTCCAAGGCCAGGGCCTCCATGAGTGCGCGCCGGTTATTCACAGAGGTGAGAGAATCCTGTCGGGATAACCCTTCAAGCTGCCGGTGGGCGTCTTTCAGTTGAGAGAGGCTCTCTTCCAGACGCTGCATCGTCGCATGGTAATACGTCTCCACGACGAAGATCTCATCGAGCGTAATGGCCTTGTTCAAGGTAAGGGCCAATGAGGTGAGTCTGCCTGCGTCCCCAGGGTAACGAATCGCAAGCTCTTTCAGAATCAACTCGAAGAGTTTGTGGTAGGCACCCAAGTACCATTTCTGCTTGAGCCCGACCCGTTCGTGCGTGAGCCCGATTCGAAGCCGCCCTTCTGCATACTCGACGTCATCGCCGAGTCGTCCAAGGCTGAGCAGGTAACGACGCTGCGACCCCTTGAGTCGCTCCACGAGCTTCGGGTCGGATAAGATGCCCCTGAGTTCTTCAAATCGGAGCAGGTGGTCGTAGAATTCCCCGATGATCTCGTCGACGTGAGAAGAGACCACGTCGTGGATCTCGACGAGATTTTGCCGGTCTTGTGTGCTGAAGGAGAGAAACGCCCGTCTGGTCTGCAGCTCCTCCTCTGTGATCTGCAGTCGATCGCAGAGACCTCCCGCCGACTGCATGCTTTCTGGGTCAGCCATAAGGATTGCGCGCGCGACAAGCAGGATCCGAAGGTCAAAGTTGTGAAGACTTCAACCTTCGGACCTTGAACACTCGCACCCCGGGTGGCTGGTGCAGTTCTCGTGCCTCTCGTTCCCATTGACGGTTGAGAGGCGCTGTTATCCAGCAGGGTCTTTTACTCTTTTACAATCACACCGCAGGCGATGCGGGGCCCACCAGGCGCATCCTTTGTCACCGGATCCGGCAGATACTTATCGTCGAACTCATGGATAATGAACGCGCTCCCGTCTTTATCGAACAAGGTATTGAGCCCCTCAGATAGAGTCACCCGGCTCGTGATGGTATAGAGTGACCCTTTCCGGTCATTGTCCACGGAGAGATTCTGGAGATCGCCGAGATGGTAAGGATGGTTCGCCAATCCAGGCGTGACATTCGCCTCAGGATTGATTGCCGCATCCACATTCCCGTCAAAGTGCCCTTTGGCTGCCGCAAAGGGCTCGCAGTTGCCGACCTCATGAATGTGTATCCCATGGCGCCCCGGCGTCAATTTGCTTTCCGCCGTGCCCTCGAGCTTCAGCTTGATCCTGACACGTCCCTCAAACTCCTCGTAGAGATGCGCCTCTCCCGTAATGCCTGGTCCTGCGATGATCGCCTTCGCATGCAGAGGCTTCTCGACCTTGCCCTTGTAATAGCAGCCCGACAGCGGCAGTAGCGCTGCCGCCACGAGCGCAGTTCCTACAAACATTCGATTCATGCGGCCTCCTTGGTTATATGATTTTTCGCTCAGACGATCGCCTTCTTGAGAGCAATGCGTCACGATCTTATCGCACGTCGGAGGGTATCCTAGCAGAACGCCAAAATAGTATTCCAGCGATCCTCGTGACGTGAATCGTCACACATCGAAGGCTTCGGAGAAAGATACAGGGATCTTGCGAACAGCGGGCGACAGGCAGTGAAGTGGCCCCGTCGTCCCGCACGATAGGCTTCATGTGCCGGTCGGAAACCCCGCCCCCTTCCAACCGGTCATCCCGCCCACCATGACATGCACCTTGGGGAAACCGGCTTGCATGAGAATCTGCGCGGCCGTGTGCGCGCGGCCCCCGGATTTGCAAACCGTCACGATCTTGAGGCTGCGGTGCGAATCCAACTCGGCCAGTCGATGGGCAAGTGCCGAGCGGAGCATCAACTCGCCACTCAACTCTGATGCTTCGTCAGTGTACAGCACCGGATCCGGCACCGCTCCGTTCAGCCCGCTCGGCTTTCTCGTGCTGCGGTCTCTCCGGGCGCTCCGTGCGGGTCTGTTCACGGGTTCGCTCCCGTGTCCGCTCCTGCTCCTTGAGCTGATCCTTCTCCTTCAGCTGGTCTTTGGTCTGCAGCTTGTCCCTATCCTGTAATTGCTGGTCCGTCTTCAATTGATCGCGGTCGCGATCTTGCGCCGACGCGATAGTCACGATACTACCGACCGGCAACAGCATCGCGGCCGCGACTGCAACGGAAAGAATCATTCCGGACTTCATCTGGCACCTCCTTGTGTCTATGGCCGGAGCGACATTGCTCACGGCAGAAGCAGGCGATCTGCCGGCTTCACTATGTCCGTCATCCGGCCTGACAGGGCATATCTTCTATGAGTCATCGCGCGTGAAATGGATTCAGTCTTGTTCGGGCTTGCTCATTTCTGATCATGACTGTCTCGGATACCTCTCTCATGCTGATAGCTGACGGCTGATCGCTACTTGTCTACTCCGAATCGATACATGTCATGGCAGATCGTGCAGCGCGCCGTCATGCTGGAGAGGCGTTGGAGAATCTGTTGCTGGGTCTCTTTCTGGACAATCGCATCGGCAAGGGCATCCATGTCTTGATGAATCGACATACCCATTTGCTTGAAGGGCAGCGGCAGCTTGGCCATGAGAGCCGGGTTCACGTCCTCCGCCATCCCCATCCCAGCCGAGCGGGCCGCCTGTTCAATCTGCGCGCGATTTACCTCCTGTCCCTGGCCGGCCAAACCTGCGACCACACCGTGGACTGCCTTCAGGAGCATCCGCATCTCGCCCAGGATCAGATCTCGCTCTGCTGGCGCCAGCACGATCTGCATTCTTCCATCTGTGCCCTGCGTCGTCCACCCCTGCACGAAGAACCAGCCAATAACCCCACTCGTCACGATCCACAGCCCTAACATCATCCGGCAGAGCATCGATCTCATCGGAGCCCGCTGCCCATGCCACCGGTTTGCTCAGGAGCCAGGGTTCGAACATAGGCGAGTACATCCCAAATCTCGTCGTCCGTGAGTGCTTCTCTCCAGGCTCCCATTGCCGTATTCTGCTTACCGTCATGCACGCTCTTAAACAACCTCGCATCCAGCTTTCCTTGAACCGCTGGGGACATGAGGTCGGCGACCGGAGGAGTGAACTTCGTCTGCCCCCCTCCCTTGCCATCGACGCCATGACAACGGATGCAGATCGTCGAATAGATGACCCTGCCGCTGAGCACATCACGCTCCGGCTGAGACACGTTTAAGTCCTTTAGGCTCGGCCCCCCGGCGTACCCCAACCCCATGATCCCGGCAAACACCAGTACAGCGACCCCGACAATGACAGCCTTCATCGCATCGCCTCCATAGCTCAATCGTAACGGGCGAGACTGACGGGATCTGCAGGCTGAAGTCCGAAGGCTTAAGGTTCGGATATTCGACCTCTGGCCTTCAGCCTGCACCCCTTCAGCCTCGAGAGTCCCTTGTCTCGCCCCCGTCCTTTGCTCTAATCCAACAGAACACTTTGCGAGTAAGATGCCAGACAGACGTGAAAATCTGTACGGCTAAACCTCCGCACAAACAATGTCTTAGGAAGGAAGATCCAAAGACGCCGCCAACCGATCACAGCAACTGGCGAGAAAGACCCCGCCGCGGACCTGGTCACTGTCGCAAGACGCCACAGCCGGGAGAACGTCAATGGTCGTTCGTCGTCACGAACGACTCAGGTTAATAGGCTGAAGGCTTTTAGCGTTTGGCCTGACTAGCTGAGCAGCGACCATTCGGCAATCGACTCATCCATCGACAATAATGAGCTGGGACAAGCTCCGCTTCAGACCAGCTCCTGTTCCTCTTTTTGTTCCTAATCAGTCGCTGATCCATGACCTCTTAGAAAAAGCCGCCTCCAGAGCGGCGTAACGGTCGTTTTGGTCTGTCTCGTCTATCCAGTCTATCTGGTCTCTCTGGTGGGGGTTCCGGTCTGGTCAACAAGACAGACCAGACTCACCAGCCTCGATGACAAAAAAGTACCGGGAGTCTTTTCTCGCCGCACGGCCCACCGTTCATCCGTCTTCTCCCTTGAGGACGGCCCAGATGGGCTCCCCCTGCGCGTGTCCAACGAAGGCTACATCCTCACATGCATTTAGCAAGACGGCTGGTGTGGTCTCCATTGCGCGCATCGAGCGACCACAGTCCATCCACCTTCTCCTTTGAGGGCAGACTAGATTGGTCTCCCACTGCGCGTGTCCAACGAGGGTCTTCCGAGACCGCGCGTTGCACGAGCACAGGAGATCATCTAGTCTACCCTCTCCTATTCCTTCCACGCTCGTTCATTCTCTCTTTAGGGATGGGGGCTGATTGATATTCCACCGCGCGCGTCCATGACGAAGATCGAGGCCGATGGTTCCGGATGAAGGGACACGGGAGAAAAACTGCTGAGGACAGGCAGGTCTGCTCATGCCTTGAATCCGATGCGGAGGGACTTTGATGTCGGCGGCTCCATGAGCTGACGGATAGCATCAAATAGCGATCGAATCTGTCCATCATGCCCTCCCACTTTCCGTTCAAGCTGCTCCAACTTCATCGCCAAGGTCTTATGGCTTGCTGCAAACTCTCGCAGCTTCACAGAGGCCCTCATAATCGCGATATTCACATGAATGGCCCGTTTGCTTCGGAGAACACTGGAGAGCATGGCAATCCCTTGTTCCGTAAAGGCCCTTGGGAGCTTCCTGGTCCCTCCCCAACTTGATGTTCAAAATTGGAACTTCAAGTCGTTGAACTCCGCACGTGTCAACTGCAGCATGAAATCATCGGGGAATCTGTCCAGATTCCTGGATACCGACTTATTGAGATCCCTGGTTGAGACGCCATACATTGCAGCCAAGTCTCTATCAAGAATGATCTTGTGGCCGCGAAGCAAGAGAATGGTTTGCTCTATTCGTTCGCTCGGAAATACCGCACTCATTACTCTCTCCTATTCTCGGGGAAACTCTTCTCTCGCCGCGTAGAGATACCCTGTTCAAGGCATGAAATCAAACGAACGAGTTTCCGAAATGGTTGTATTTACACAGTATTGGGGTAGGAAGCTGAGATTCAAGGAGTGGCGAATGAAAAGGGGAAAAGAACGAATGACCTCCGGCACATATACCTATCTATCCCATACTTTCTTTCAAGGGTGGCTTGGTCGATCCTCGATTGCGTGCGTCGATCGAGGCCTCTCTGATTCCTCGATTTTCCAGAAGGAGTAGGCAGATTGTTCTTCACTGCGCGCATCCGACTTTTTATACCTCTCGATAAGGGAGTGGCCAAGGCTGCCCTTTACTGGGCGCATCGAACGAGCACGCAATATGATGCTCCCTCCAAGCTCGCTCGTATACGTTGTTCTAGGGTGGCCCGGATGAGTCCCCCACTGCGCGCGTCCAACGAGGGGAGTCCGCGACCGCGCGTTGCGCGAGCACAGGGGACTCACCGGGCCATCCCTCCCTTCCCTGCTACCGGATGGTCGGCTCCAAACTCACTTTGGCCTTCATGGAATTGGAAATCAGGCAGTTCGCCTCGGCCTTCTCGATCAGCTCCTTCGCTTTAGCCGCATCGGCATTCGCCTGGAGCGTAATGGTCGGCTTCAACGTAATAGCCGTGAACTGAAACTTCCCATCGACCAATTCCAGCTTCCCTTCGGCCTGACTCTCGTATGAGGTAAAGGCCAGGCCTGCCCGCTCCGCCACCGCCAGAAACGTCGTCATCAAACAGATATCGGCGGATGCAACGAAGAGATCCTCCGGCGACCAGATACCTTCGTGTCCCTTGAACTCCGGCGGCGTGGCAACCTGGATATCCGGCTTACCGGCACAGGAGATGACTCCCTTGCGTTGCTCCGTCCATTTGATTGCAGTGTGATATGTGTAGACCTTGCTGCGAACGTCCATCTTCGTCTCCTTTCTGTTCCCCTCACGCCTTCCGTTTCACGGTTTATGCCTTGTGCCTCACGGCTTTATATATGACCGTCCCCGCTCATGCAATTCCATCAGGCGAACCACCGCCGGCCTCGTGCGATCCACCTGATCGATCAAATCGGCCCGCGTGAGAACCGGTTTGTTGCTCTGATTCATCCGGTTCATCCGATCAGTCTACTCCAGTCAAATAAACGAGATAAACCATACACTCCCCCAGGGGGGAAGATTTCTCGCAGGGAAAGAGGTATTCTGCGTCGGCGATTCAAGCAGTTTCTGAACAAGGCATGATTACAGAAGCTGATACCTGCCGGAAGTATGTCCTCCCCAAACTCATCCAGTCTGGATGGGATAACGATCCGCTTTCGTTCACCGAGCAGAAAACCTTTACTGATGGCCGTATTGTGCTCATCGGTGAAAAAGTCCGGCGACGCCCGCAAAAACGCGCAGACTATCTGCTCCGCTACACCAGAGATCTTCTGATCAGCGTAGTGGAAGCGAAGGCCGCCTACAAGTCCGCGGCGGATGGGTTGCAACAGGCGAAAGACTACGCCACGGTCCTTGGCCTTAAATTCGCCTACTCGACAAATGGGCACGGTATCGTCGAATTCGACTTTTTAACGGGTCAAGAACGAACGCGTGAAACGTTTCCCACGCCAACGGAACTCTGGGCAAGGCTTCGAGCTGGCGAGCAACTAAATGACGACACCTCTGCCGATCGTCTACTAACGCCATACAACCATCTTTCCGGCAAGAGCCCACGCTACTACCAGGAGATCGCCATCAATCGAACCGTCCAGTCGATCCTGCAAGGGAAGCGCCGCATTCTCCTGACGATGGCGACTGGCACGGGCAAGACAGTGGTGGCATTTCAGATTTGCTGGAAGCTCTGGCAGGCACGATGGAATCGCCCAGGCGAATACCGACGTCCGAAGATTCTCTATCTGGCCGATCGAAACATCCTGATTGACGATCCGAAAGATAAAATCTTCACACCGTTCGGCGATGCGCGCTGGAAGATCGAGAACGGCGAGATCAACAAAGGCCGCGAGATGTATTTCGCCATCTATCAAGCCATTGCCAAGGACGAACGACGGCCTGGGCTCTACAAAGAATACTCCCGTGACTTCTTCGACCTCATCATTGTCGATGAGTGCCATCGTGGCAGTGCAAAGGACGAGAGCAACTGGCGGGAGATCCTCGACTACTTTGAACCGGCCTATCAGCTCAGCATGACGGCCACGCCGTTACGTGAAGATAATCGGGACACCTACGCGTACTTCGGCAATCCCATCTATACCTATAGTCTTCGGCAAGGAATTGAAGATGGATTTCTCGCACCCTACCGGGTGCATCGCGTGGTGAGTACCTGGGATGCCGCAGGTTGGAGGCCTAGCAAGGACGATCGTGATCGATATGGCCGGGCGATTCCAGACGACGAATATCACACCAAAGGCTTTGAGCGAGTCGTAGCCCGGCGCGCCCGCACGCAGGCGATTGCGCTGCATCTGACGGAGTTTCTGAAAAAGACCGATCGCTACGCCAAGACCATCGTCTTTTGCGTCGATCAAGAGCATACAGCCGACATGCGGCAGGCTTTGACCAATCTTAATGCTGATCTCGCACAGCAGTATGCCGACTATGCCTGTCGAGTCACGGCGGAGGAAGGGGATATTGGGCGCGGGCACCTGGGGCGCTTTCAGGAACTCGAAACCACAACGCCGGTCATTCTCACGACATCGCAGCTGCTCACAACCGGCGTGGATGCGCCCACCTGCAAGAACATCGTGCTCGCGCGGGTGGTGAATTCCATGACTGAGTTCAAGCAGATGATCGGCCGGGGAACGCGAGTCCGTGACGACTACGGGAAGCTCTACTTCAACATTCTTGACTACACGGGCTCGGCCACCAGATTATTTGCCGATCCGGACTTCGACGGCGATCCAGTCCTTATCACGCAAGAAGAAATGACCGAAACGGGTGAACCAAAAGAATACAAGATCGTCGAAGAACAGCCTGTGATGGCGGAAAAGGAAGAGGAATTTCAAATCTCAGATGACAGAGAAGGGGAGCGGCGGAAATTTTACTTCGATGGCGGCCAGGTCGAGATTGTCGCGCACATCGTCCATGAACTCGATCCGGATGGAAAACAGTTGCGCGTGGTCAAGTTCACCGACTACACGGCGGAAAAGGTCCGCACGCTCTATCGGACGGCATCGGAACTCCGAGCCCAATGGGCGGACCCGGAACAGCGTGCCGAGATTATTCAGCGATTGGCTGATCGAGGCATCGACTTTGACGATCTGGCAAAGGCCGGCAGCCAGCCGGACGCCGATCCGTTCGATTTGCTCTGCCATGTCGCCTTCAACGCACCCCTGCGGACTAGACGAGAGCGAGCGGACCGGCTGAAGAGAGAGAAGAAGGACTTTTTTGACCAATATGAGCCGCAGGCGAAAGTGATTCTAGCTGAGCTATTGGAAAAATATGCGGAATACGGCACCGCGCAGTTTGTCATTCCCGATGTGCTGAAAGTGCCGCCGATCTCCAAGCGAGGCAATGTCATGGAGATCGCCGGATTCTTCGGTGGACCAGACCAGCTCCGTATGGGGGTTCATCAATTGCAAACATTGCTGTACGCGGCATAGCGAGACACATCGCAAATAGCAAATCTCAGATTTCAGAGGTACAATCCGCCTCCGTTATCTGAGATCTGCCATGTGAGATCTGCGATCTGAGATCTGAGATTCACCAAAGGTGACCATGAAGTACAAATCCTTCGAAGACCTTCCCGTCTGGCAAGCTGCCATTGAATTGGCTCGTCACACCTACGCTTTCACCGAGCAACAAGCCTTTCGCGGGCATGCAGGCCTGCGCGACCAACTGGAACGGGCCGCCCTCTCTATTTCTAACAACATCGCCGAAGGCTTCGAACGCGGCAGCACGAACGAACTGCTCGCCTTCCTCTATATCGCCCGCGGCTCCGCCGGCGAAGTCCGTTCCATGCTCTGCCTCTTAGAGCGCGTCCCCGCTTTCTCCCCTCTGAAATCTGAAATTTGCAATTTGAGATCGGCTGCCGCTGGTATATCGCGGCAGCTCTACGGCTGGATCGAGCAACTCAAGAACTCCGACATCACCGGCCAGCGGCATCTGAACGATACAGCCCGGTCTCGAACCGTTGCGCAGAAGGACCAAGCAGCCTTCCTTGAAGAACTCGACCACCTCCGCAAATCCGAGACGAAGTAATCTGAAATCTGAGATTTCTTTTTGAGATTTGAAATTTGAGATCTAAAACATGAAATCGAAGCCTCCTCTGCAGTCCAGCACCTTGCAGTCTCTCCGAGTCCGAAACGATCAAGTGCAGGAGCCACTCTTTGAACTATGCCATTTGAGATTTGCGATTCCTCTATGAGATCTGAAATATGAAATCTAAGGTTCCCTTGACCACCGCTCAGCAGCTCGGCTCACTGATCAAATCCGCGCGCGACTGATATGAAGCTCGCGGGCAAACGCTTCCGTCCCGCCATTGAATCACCCTACCGCTGGCGCGACTGGGCTGCCAAGCCCGACGGCATCACTGGCGACGAGTTGATCAAGTTCGTGAACAACGACGAAGCCATCGGCCCAGACGGGGAAAAAGGGCCCGGCCTCTTCGCCTACCTCCGTAGCCTGCAAGGGGCCAACGGTGGCGACCGCCGCGACGTGATCGCCACCGTCTTCCGCGGCACCGTCAACCGCATGATCAACGGCTACCTCCTGCGCGATGTCGTGAACAAAGTCCACGGCATCCACTTTTCCTCCAGCGACGAAATCCACACCCTCGGCCATCTCTACGAGTCCATGCTCAAAGAAATGCGCGACGCCGCCGGCGACTCGGGCGAGTTCTACACCCCGCGCGCCGTCGTCCGCTTCATGGTCGCCGTGACCGATCCCAGGTTAGGGGGAACCCTCCTCGACCCAGCCTGCGGAACCGGCGGCTTCCTCGTCGAAGCCTTCTCGCATTTGGAGAAGCAGTGCAAGACCGTCCAGCATCGGGAAATCCTCCAGACCAGAAGCCTTATCGGCGGGGAGGCTAAATCGCTTCCCTATCTGCTCGCCCAGATGAATCTATTGCTTCATGGCCTTGAAACCCCGCAGATTGATCCGCTCAACAGCCTACGCTTTCCCTTGAAAGAAATCGGCGACAAAGACCGGGGCGATATCATCTTGACCAATCCGCCCTTCGGCGGCGAAGAAGAGCGTGGCATCCTCTCCAATTTTCCCGAAGACAAGCAGACTTCCGAGACTGCACTGCTCTTTCTCCAGCTCATCATGCGCAAGCTCCGCCGCCCGGGCGCGCACCCAGGGATGGGCAATCTCAAATCTCAGATCTCAAAGGGCGGTCGGGCTGGCGTCGTTGTTCCGAACGGTACCCTCTTCGGCGACGGCGTCTGCGCCCGCATCAAGGAAGAACTGCTGAAGGATTTCAATCTTCACACGATTGTCCGTTTACCCAACGGCGTCTTTGCTCCCTACACAGGCATTCCGACCAATCTCATGTTCTTCGACCGCTCCGGCCCCACGAAAGACGTCTGGTACTACGAGCAGCCGCTCCCCGAAGGCCGGAAAAACTACACCAAGACCCAGCCGATTCAATTCGACGAATTCGCCGACTGCATCGCCTGGTGGAATAAACGGAAGGAGAACGACCGAGCCTGGAAAGTCCCCGCCGCCGACATTCTCAAGAACAGCTGCAACCTCGACATCAAGAATCCGCGCAGCAAAGTCGATTTCGAACATTTGCCTCCAGAAGTCCTTGCGGAGGACATCCTCCGCAAGGAAGAGAAGATCTGCGACCTCATATCTCAGATAAAGAAGTTACTCGGAGAAGGCCGATGAGTAAGTGGTCGATGGTTTCACTGGGAAGGGTGGCTTCGCCAGTCGAGCGTCCGGAAGTGCCCGTTCCGGGGAAACCATACAGACAGGTAGGCGTCAGATTGTGGGGTGAGGGAGCTTATGAGCGAGAATTGCTCGATGGGAGTGAGACGAAATACAAAACGCTGTCGCGTGTCGAGGCTGATGACATTGTAGTGAACAAGATTTGGGCAAGAAACGGAAGTGTCGCCGTGGTACCAGACAAGTTGGCAGGTTGTTATGTTTCCGGTGAATTTCCCACCTTCAAGCCGACAGCAGAGCGGTTAGAGCCTCTTTGGTTTCACTGGCTAACGAAAACTCCCACGTTCTGGGAGCAATGCGATGAGAAGTCTCGTGGCACAAGCGGCAAGAACCGGATTCGGCCTGAGCGGTTCTTGGAAATCGAAATCCCTCTCCCCCCACTTCCGGAGCAGCGACGGATCGTGGCGCGGATCGAATCCCTTACTGAGAAGGTACAAAATGCACAAGGACTGCGGCAAGAGTTGTTTGATGAACGAGATTCATTAGTCGGCGCTGTCCTTAACAGATTCTTGGGAAATCCCTACACAGGAGAGCGTGGGAAGCTACAAATAGCTGATTGGTGCAAGCTAACTGATGTTGTCACGGATGTAGCCGATGGGCCGCATATTACTCCGCGCTATGTTGACGGAGGAGTGCCGTTCATCACAGTTCTTAACATAACTTCTGGGCGAATCAGCTTCAGAGACCATAAATACATAACTCCTGAGGATCACAAACTATACCAAAAGAGAGCTCGCGCAGATAAGGGGGACGTACTGATCAGTAAGGACGGCACAATAGGTGTCCCTTGCTTTGTAGATACCGACCGCGAGTTTAGTTTCTTCGTTTCGGTCGCTCTTGTTAAGCCAAAAGCAAATGTGCTGGACGGAGAATTTCTCACGTGGGTGCTGAGGGCGCCTTATCTTCAAGAGAGAATGAAATCTCAGTCTCGTGGTGACATGATCAGGCACCTAGTATTGCGAGAGATCCGGGAACTTACGGTGCCGTTACCATCCATTCATGAACAGCGCCGTATTGTCGCCTACCTCGACGGCTTGCAGGCCAAGGTGGATGAGCTGAAACAGCTGCAAGCCGAGACCGCCGACGAACTCGCCGCGCTCCTGCCCTCCATCCTCGACAAAGCCTTCAAAGGCGAGCTGTAACTGACATGCCGGGCGATGGCCCCATGTTCGATCGCTACATCGGCATCGACTATTCCGGCGCAGAGACTCCCACGGCGAGTTTGAAGGGATTGCGTGTCTATGCTGCGGGCTGTGAAATGCCGCCGGTCGAGGTGCCTCCGCCGCCGAGTCCGAGAAAGTATTGGACCAGACGGGGCATTGGCGAATGGCTGGTCGAACGGCTTGCTGAACCAACAAGGACATTGGTTGGCATCGATCATGGTTTTTCGTTTCCGATCCAGTATTTCAAGCGACATGGGCTACCGCTCGATTGGCCGGCGTTTCTCAAAGATTTCCACCGACACTGGCCGACTGATCAGGATCATATGTATGTAGATTTTGTTCGGGAGGGCCATTATGGAAATGGCGCGGCTCGCTCCGGCAATCCCCGTTGGCTGCGGTTAAGTGAGCAACGTACTCGAACGGCCAAGTCGGTCTTTCGTTTCGACGTGCAGGGATCGGTGGCGAAGTCCACGCATTCCGGCCTTCCCTGGCTTCTGTTTATTCGCCGCCGGGTCGGAGCACGGGTCCATTTCTGGCCGTTCGACGGCTGGGAGGTGCCGGATGGATTGTCGGTTGTGGCCGAGGTCTATCCGTCACTATGGAGTCGAAGCTTTCCCTCTGAAGGTCGCACAGCCGATCAGCACGACGCCTATTCTGTCGCCGCCTGGATGCGAAACACAGATCGCGATGGCGGCCTTGCTGAATTCTTCCATCCAAAGCTGACGCTGGATGAACGTGCGCGGGCTCAGATCGAAGGATGGATTCTCGGGGTCCCCTAACGTTATTTGGTCAGATCGGTCGAAGGAACCGTTACTTCCTCTTCAGGGATGGAGGCTGATTGATCTTCTACTGCTCGTGTCCATTTGTACTCTCCACTCCCTTTCAATACCCAGCTAAGCAAGGGAGTGAGGACCTTTTGACTGCGGCCGTCGAACGAGCACATTCCGATCGTGCGCGTTCCAGGAGCAAAAAAAGGTCCTCACTCCCTTGCGTCACTCCTTCTGAAGCCGCGCGTTGCGCGAGCACCGAAGACCATCAGGCTTCATCCCTTCCGAGGTTCCGAGGGCACAGAACCACCGTGGGTGGCAGTTCCACGTCAAAAGACCACATGCCGATAAAAGACTTTCTTCGCCACTTCAGCCGCCACGACATACCCCACGACGATACCCAGCAAGGCTGCCAGGAACAGAGGCGGCAACGGCACGAACCCCAGCGGCCCGCGCAGTGGCGTATAGGGCAACAGAAGCGTCAGTCCTACGACCGAAAGCGTCGCAACCAACAGGCCACGGCTCGGTCGGCTTTGAGTAAACGGCCGACGACTTCGAACGACCAGGACAATGATCGAGGCGGAGATCACCGACTCCACAAACCATCCGGTTCTGAATTCCTCGACACCAGCTTGAAAGACCAAGAGCAGTACACCAAACGTCATATAGTCAAATATGGAACTCACCAACCCGAACGTGAGCATGAATTTTCGAATGAAGGCGATGTTCCACCGCCTGGGCCGATCGATCAGCTCCTCATCCACGCGATCGCCGGCGATGGTCATTTCCGGAATGTCGGTGAGGAGATTGGTCAACAATATTTGTTTGGGCAGCAGTGGCAGAAAAGACAGAAAGAGCGACGCCCCTGCCATGCTGAACATGTTGCCGAAGTTCGCGCTGGTCGCCATAAAGACATACTTCAACGTGTTGGCGAACGTCCGCCGCCCTTCCTGCACTCCCTCGACAAGGATGCCAAGATCCTTTTCCAGCAACACGATATCCGCCGCTTCTTTCGCCACGTCTACCGCGCTCTCGACGGACACGCCGACGTCCGCCGCGTGCAATGCCGAAGCGTCATTGATGCCGTCGCCCCCATAGCCTACGACGTGGCCTGCCTTTTTCAACGCCAGGATGATCCGTTCCTTCTGATTCGGCTCGACCTCGGCAAAGACATGGACATCATTCACGCGTGACACCAACGCTTCTTCGCTCATCTGCCGCAAATCCCCACCGGTCAACAGATTCCCATTCGACAGGCCGATCGTCTGTCCGACGTGGGCTGCAACGAGACGATTGTCGCCGGTCACAATCTTCAAGGTGACGCCTACCCTCTTGAGGCGGCCAATCGTCTCCACGACATCGGCCTTTACGGGATCTTCGAACAGCAGGAATCCCAGGAACGTCATGCCAGCCTCATCGTCTTTAGTGATGCCCACTTTCGCACCCATCTCGCGAGAAGCAAGCCCGAGCACCCGCCATCCCAGGCCGGCCCACTGAGCCATCTGCAATTCGATGGCGTCGCGCACGGCAGCCAACTCAACCAGGGTCCCATCTGCAGACTCGGCGCTTGAACAGACCGCCAGGACATTCGCCAGGGCCCCCTTGGTGACCAACAGATGGCTGGTCGGCGTCGCGACTAACACGGACAACCGTTTGCGGACGAAGTCGTAGGGTTCCTCATCCAGCTTCCGATAGGAAGAGAGGTCGAACGAACGAGCGGCACGGATCGCTTCGTCGATCGGATTGAGAAATCCGGTCTCGAAACTCGCATTGAGCCAGCCATGGAAGAGCACCCGTTCGCTCGAGCTGCCTGCGATATTGCAGGCAGACTTCAGCCGGACGAGCCCTTCGGTCAGTGTCCCTGTCTTGTCAGAGCAAAAGACTGTCATGCTCCCGAAGTTTTCGATCGAGGCCAATCGCTTCACAATCACTTTCCGCCGGGCCATGCGCTTGGCCCCATGGGCGAGATTGATACTGATGATAGCCGGCAGCAGCTGCGGGGTGAGGCCGACCGCAAGGGCGAGAGAGAACAGAAAGGCTTCGAGCACAGGCCTGGCCAGATACACATTGACTGCGAAGATGGAGACGACCAGCACAATGGTCACTTCCA
The DNA here is from genome assembly GCA_016219645.1 of Nitrospirota bacterium. NCBI lineage: Bacteria > Pseudomonadati > Nitrospirota > Nitrospirota bacterium. The sequence continues at coordinate 118,751 of JACRLR010000015.1, read as the reverse complement.
ACAGTAGATATCCGAATTGCCTGATGCCTCGTTCGAACTCCGTCTCGGGTGGCCTGAGTTGTAAGCGACCTGAGACCTTCCCGAATTCCGCCTCCGACCCGATGTGCACCACGACCGCCGTCCCGGTTCCACTCACGACATGGGTCCCGAGAAAGAGGCTGTTCGTCCGTCGGCCCAAGGGCATGTCGGCCGGCAGGATGCCGCAGTTTTTTTCTACCGGATAGGTTTCGCCCGTGAGCGTCGCCTCATCCACGAACAGATCTTTGGATTCAAGCAGGAGACAATCGCCGGGAACCGTATCGCCCGCTCTGAGCAGGACGACATCGCCCGGCACGACCTCATCGACCGGCACAGAGGCCTGGCTTCCGTCCCGCCACACATCCGCTTTGACCTGCACGATCGCCAGCAGGTTGGTCACCGCTCGATTCGCGCTCCGTTCCTGCCAGAATCCGAGCAGGCCGCTGACGAGCACGATGATGAGAATGATCGCCGTATCGGTCCGATCCGCCAAAAAGAAGGCCAGCCCTGCGGCTGCCAGGAGGATGAGGATGATCGGGCTGGTGAATTGCCGGGCCAGTAGCTCGTAGGTGGACAGACGGCTCTTCGGTTTTAAGAGAAGGTGTGCACCGCGCAGGTGACGCCGCAGCGCTTCATCAGCCGAGAGGCCGTTGGAGCTTGAATCGAGCCTCTTGAGTGCCTCAGCCGAGGAGCTGCTCCAAAAGCTCCACGCATGAGACATCGAAAATCCTCCCGAAGGCTGAGCAGATACTCGCGCTTATCCCTTCCTGCTCCATCGCCGGTTGCGAATGTTCGGCAGGCCATCGCCATGCTCTACGATGTATCGCTTATGTCTGATCAGTGTCTCCACGATTGTTCGCTTGGCATGGGCGGCGCGGGATCCCACCTGGGGCCTGTTAGCAGATCCGAGGCAGTTGCTCTCCCGATAACAGATCGAGAATACGGTGCGTGCCCAGCAGGGTCTGCAACGCTACCAGCGGTGGATTCTCCGCTGTCACTCTGCCGATCCGGACCGCCTGGTGCGCCACGGAATGCCGACGCATGATCGTCAGCGCGCTCTCGACATCCGATTCTGGAACCATTGCGACGAAACGCCCCTCATTCGCCACATACAGAGGATCGAGCCCCATTAGCTCACAGGCGCCGCGCACGGTTTCGAGGACCGGAATGACCGCCTCGTCGCTGACCATGCCGACCTTCGCCGCAACGGCAATTTCATTGAGCGCGCTGGCGAGCCCACCGCGCGTGAGGTCGCGCAGGCAATGGATCTCGATGCCGCTGTCAACCAGCTCGCCGACGACTTGGTGCAAGGGCGCTGAGTCGCTTTCCACATTGCCGGTAAAGGCGACGCCTTCGCGCACACTGAGGACCGCGATACCGTGACAGCCAAGATCGCCGCTGAGCAGAATGGCATCCCCCGGCCGGACCAACTCAGGCAGCACACGGACGCCCGCCGGCACCAGCCCGACCCCCGCCGTGTTGACGAAGATGCCGTCGCCCTTGCCACGATCCACCACCTTGGTGTCCCCGGTCACGATGGGCACACCAGCCGCTTGTGCGGCCTTCGCCATCGATTCCACGACTCGACGGAGCGTCTCTAAATTCAATCCTTCTTCCAGAATGAATCCCGCGCTGAGACATAGGGGCTTCGCCCCGCACATAGCCAGATCGTTGACCGTGCCGTGCACCGCCAGGCTTCCGATGTCGCCGCCGGGAAAGAATAGGGGGTGCACCACGTAGGAATCGGTCGTGAACGCGAGCGTGCCTTTCTCGTTCGGGAACGTCGCGCCGTCATGCAGGTGGGCCAACATTGGATTGTCGAACGCGCGAAGAAAGACGTCTCGAATCAACTCCTGCATGAGGCGCCCGCCGCCGCCATGGGCGAGCTGCACGGTCTGTTTTCCCGAGGCCGGCAACGGACAGGCCGGCTCATAGGATTTGTTCTCGGTCATGATTAATCTCTCGTATCTCGTGAAGCGTCGTTCGTATCTCGTGCTTGCGAGAGAGGCAAGGCCTGCGCGAAAGGCGGGACTCGTCTCGACAATCTCCTCAACCCGCCGCGCTTTTCGCGCGACTCCCGCCAGTCTCGCGAGATACGCTTCACGTTTCACGTTTCACATGGCTGCGATAGCGGTAGTAGGCGGCGCAGGCGCCCTCACTCGATACCATGGGCGCCCCCAAGGGTTGTTCCGGCGTGCAACGCGTGGCGAAGGCCGGACAGTCCGGCGGTTTGATCAAGCCCTGCAATACCAGCCCGCTCCGACAATCCGGATCTTCCACCCCTACTGAACCGGCTTGGGAAAGCGCCTCACGAAATCGAACCGCCGCATCGTAGGCTGCATAGGCCGGCCTGAGCTGTAGACCACTCCGCGCGATCTCGCCGATGCCGCGCCAGGTGCGCGGCGCCGGTTCGAAGACCTCCTCGACGACGGCTCGCGCCTGCCGATTCCCTTCCCGGCGGACGGATCGCACATACTGGTTCTCGACCTCGGCTCGCCCCTCCTCCAATTGGGTGACGAGGAGCCCGATGCCTTCCAGGATATCGAGCGGCTCGAATCCGGCCACGACGATCGGAACTCGATAGCGTGCTGCGAGCGCTTCGTAGTCTTCGTAGCCGACCACCGTACAGACATGGCCCGCAGCGAGAAAACCTTGGACCCGATTCTGAGGCGACGACAGGATCGCCTCCATTGCCGGCGGCACCAGCACATGGGCGACCAGCAGGCTGAAGTTCGTCAGTCCCGACTCTTTCGCTTGGATCACAGCCATGGCCCAGGCCGGCGCGGTCGTCTCGAACCCCACGGCAAAACAGACAACCTCGCGAGCCGGGTTGGCGCGGGCCAGGGTCATTGCATCGAGCGGCGAATAGACGATCCGAACATCCCCACCCGCCGCTTTCACACCGAACAAGTCCCCTCGCGACCCGGGCACACGCAGCATGTCTCCAAACGAGCAGAAGATGACATGCGGCAGCGATGCGAGTTGGAGCGCTTGGTCGATGAGGCCGACCGGCGTAACGCACACAGGACAGCCGGGCCCATGCACGACCGTCAGGCTCGTCGGTAACAAGGCATCGAGACCGAACCGCACAATGGCATGGGTCTGCCCACCGCAGACTTCCATGATCGTCCAAGGCCGGTGCACGGTATGCGTGATGCGCTCCGCTAACCTCGTCGCAAGGGTACGGTCCCGATATTCGTCAACGTATTTCATGACGGCCCCGGCGCTTCTCGCCGATCTAATTGCGCCATCAATTCGAGCGAGCGTAGCGCTGCCTTTTCGTCCAACTTGCTGATGGCAAAACCGACATGGACGATGACATAGTCGCCCACTCCTGCATCCGGGACCAGGGCCAGAGAGATATCCTTGGTTACTCCGCCGAACGATACAGTCCCGGTGCGGAGTTGGTCGTCAGTGATGCTGAGAACCTGTCCTGGAACCGCGAGACACATCGTTCCTCCCACCTTTTATCTAGAGGGGCCATCAGCATGGTGTGCCGCGACCACAGCTTGCCCTAAGGACAACCCACCATCATTCGGTGGAGCGAGACAATGGCTATAGACCGTGAAGCCGGCCTCTGCCAACCGGTGCTGTGCCAATCGCAGCAGGTAGGCATTCTGAAAACAGCCTCCGGTCAGAATCACACGCTCCAGCCCTGCTTCCCGCGCGACGCGCAGCATCACCTCGACTATCCCGGCGTGAAACCGCGCCGCAATTAACTCGGCACTGCTTCCCACACGAAGATCATCCACGATGGCGCTCACCATAGGCCGCCAATCGACGACCCAGCCCTTCGCAGTAGAAGGACCCGGGCGCAAGTCCATTGAATATCCTGCTGCTGGGTCTCCCCCGCTCTGCCGGGCCCGCTCTGCTGCGAACTCGACTGCCATGGCAGCTTGTCCTTCGAATGATGCACTATGGCACAGGCCTGTGAGCGACGCCACTCCGTCGAACAGCCGGCCCATACTCGTCGTCCATGGTGATGCGACCCCGGTTCTGAGCAACATCGCGAGTTGGACCTGCTGATCGTGCGGCGGTTTCCAACGAGGAAGCCGGTGCGCCAGCATCTCCTCTCCCATGATGTCCCACAGCAGGGCCGCAGCCGTGCGTATCGGCTCTCGCATCGCGGCTTCTCCGCCCGGCAACCGGAACGGTCGGAGGTGCGCGAACCGGGTGAACCCCTCATAGCTCGCAATGAGAAATTCCCCACCCCAAATCTGGCCATCCAACCCGTAACCGGCTCCATCCCACGCGATGCCGAGCACCTCGCCGTCGATCCCATGTTCCGCCATACAGGAAGCGACGTGCGCATGGTGATGCTGCACGGGAACGAGCGGCACGGACAGAGCAGCCGCCAACTCGCGCGCGAAGACCGACGAACGATAATCGGGGTGCCGATCGCAGGCAATGGTCTGAGGTGCGACCTGGAGCAGCCGCTGGAGATCATCCACAACTTGTCGAAAGGCCAGGACGGCTTCCACCGTAGACAAATCACCGACGTGTTGGCTCATCACAACGCGATCACCGCACAGCATGGCTACAGTGTTCTTGAGATGCCCGCCCACGGCAAGGACCGGATCGCTCGTTCTTCCCTGACGCATATTCTCGCCTAAGCGGATCGCTTGAGGCACGAAGCCTCGCGCCCGCCGCAGCAGCACCACATTCATCTTGGGCTTAGACTTCGGCTCAGGCCCACCGGGAAACACCCGTATCACCGAGTCGTCTACCGGCCTGGCAATCGGCCGGTTATGCACGAGAAACGCGTCCGCGATCCCCTTCAGCCGAATGAGCGCCTCTCGCTCATCGATCACAATCGGTTCCTCGGACCGATTACCGCTCGTGGCCACCACCGGCCGTTGCAGGTCCTCCATCAACAGATAATGCAACGGCGTGGCCGGCAACATCGCGCCGATGTAGGGATTCCCCGGGGAGACTGCTTCGGCCAGATCCGCCTCTTGGCGTTTCCTCACCAACACAATCGGCGCTTGCGGCGAACGAAGAAATGTTTCCTCTTCCGGCGACAACACACAGGAGGCTCGGACCGATTCTACAGAAGGAAACAACAGGGCAAACGGCTTGTCCGGCCTCCGTTTTCGAGAGCGTAGGCGCTGTACGGCTTCCCCCGGGCCCGCATCGACCCAGAGCTGAAACCCGCCTAGGCCTTTGACCGCGACAATGAATCCCTCACGGATCAAGGCCGCCGCCTGACGCAAGGCTTCGTCGCCGCCGGCGACATCGCGCCCCTCTTCATCCCACAAGATCACGTGTGGTCCGCAGGCCGGGCATGCGATCGGCTCAGCGTGAAAGCGCCGATCCGTTTCGTCTTCGTACTCGGTTCGACAAGCGGAGCAGAGTCCAAATCCCGCCATGGTCGTATTGGGCCGGTCGTAAGGAATCGCTGTGAGCAGGCTGAAACGAGGTCCGCATTGCGTGCAAGTGAGGAAGGGATAGCGAAACCGGCGGTCGGTTGGATCCGCAAGTTCGCGGCGGCAGTCGAGGCACGTCGCCAGATCCGGTGGAATGACGAGGGTCCGCTGACCGGAACCGGTGCTGGTGCAGATCGAAAAAGATATGCCGCCTTGTGCCGGAATAACGGCTGTCATCAGAGTCTCGACTCGTGCGGAGGCCGGTGCGTCGGTCTCCAGCCGATGGAGAAACGTCTCAACGGCGCCGGCCTCCCCTTCCACTTCAATCAACAGACCGTCGCTCTTGTTGCTGATCCATCCGGCCAGCTCCAGTTCTCGTGCCAGCCGGTACACAAACGGGCGGAACCCGACGCCTTGCACAGTCCCGTCCACTTCAACGCGAAGGCGATGAGCAATGCTGTCCCTCATTCTTCCACCACGACCTCCTGTACCATCACTTCCGGCACCCCTTCTCCCGCGATCATGAGTGCTCCGCAGGTTGGACAGATCACATCTTGTCCCGCACCCGTCGCTCGTATCTCGCAATGTGGGCACCAGGCTTCACCGGATGCCGTGATAATTTCGAGCGCGGCTCCTTGGGCCACTGTACCGCAGGCGGCCAGCGCAAAGGCCGCGTGAAGAGTGGAGGGATCCGCCAGCAGATGCGACAGCGCGCTTACTTTAAGTCTTACCACCGTCGGTTTGGCCCCCGGCGCCCTCTCCAGCCCGGTCTCGACGGCTTTGACAACCTGCGCCATCAGATGTAATTCGTGCACGTTAGCGCCTCGCTCTCCCGGAGAATTCGTTCGACGACCTCGTCCAACGCCTGAGCCACCTGTGGCGACAGAGGCTGCCCGGCTCCTGTGTCACCGGCTTCAATCCCGAACACGATGACGACCGGCGGAAGAGTGCCCAACGTCCGTGCAAGCTCCAACGCGTCCAGCGCGCCGATGGCATGACTGGAACGGGGAAACACAAGGGAACTGACCGGACTGTCCGAGGCATTGAAGCGGTGGATCGTCCCCGGAGCCTGCCCGCTGCGCGCGGCATCGATCAGTATCGCGATGCGCGCTCCCTTCATCAACTCCATGATCTCCACGCCGGCCATTTCCGCTTCGATCACCTCCACCCGGTCATCCACTCGCGCGCGAAGCCGGCGAGCAGCAAGAAGGCCGACCGCATCGTCGCCTTTGAATGCATTACCGAGACCGATGATTCGAACTGCAGCCATGGTCTGTTTGGTTCTTATTCGCGTTCAATTTCCAATCGCAAGAAATGCGTGGCGCAAGAAATACAAGGATCGTAGCACCGGATTACCCGTTCGCAGGCGAGCGCCGCTTCCTTGTCGGGAAGGTTCAACAGGCGAGGCATGAACAGGCGAAGATCCTGTTCGATTCGACCCTGGTTCTGCGAGGTCGGTGGAACAATCTTGGCTTCGCGGATGATCCCGTCCGCATCCACCCTGTACCGATGGTAGAGGATACCGCGTGGCGCTTCGGTGCAGGCTGTCCCGCTGCCCGGTCGAACGACGACCGCCACGGAGGGCGAGGGTGGCGGGTCGTACAGTTCGATCAGCCGCAACGATTCCTCCAACGCGTAAAGAATTTCCACCGAGCGGGCAATGATCCCGTGAAAGGGATTGCGCAGGGGCAGCGTCAGTCCGGTGCCGGCCAGGATCTGCCTGGCCAGCGGCGAGAGATGATCGTGGTTGAAGTTCAGACGTGCCAGCGGCCCGACGAGATAGGGCGATCCATGCAGCGTACAGTGGAGGGCATTGGAATAGGATACCTGCTGTTCGGCAAAATGCCGCTCGAACTCGGTCGCTGAGATTTGCAGACCGTTGCTGGAGACGATCTGCCCTTCGTTGAAGGGATACTCGCCGGAAGCACGGAGCGCGACGAACAGGGAATCGGGCAGAAAATCAGGATACTCAAAGCCCGCCACCCAGCGGACCGTCGCAACCGCCGCATCGCGCGCCCACAGCAGTTCGTCTTTGAGACCCTCCAACTCGCGTCGCCGCGGCACCCGCGAAAACCCGCCGACCTTCACCGAGACGGGATGCACGGAACGGCCACCCAGCAACGTCATGATGGCATTGCCCGCTTTTTTGAGCCGCAGACCACGGGTGACCATATCCGCGTGGTCCTTCGCCATCGCGATGCCGCTGTCATAGCCGAGGAAATCCGGCGCCTGCAGCATATAGACGTGCAACGCGTGGCTCTCGATCCATTCGCCGCAGTAGATCAGTCTTCGCAGGTCCCGCAACGAGCCGGTCACCTCGACGCCGAAGATCTGCTCCAACGCATGGACCGCGCTCATCTGGTAGGCGACCGGACAGATGCCACAGATCCGCGCCACAATGTCCGTCACCTCGTCGTAGTGCCTGCCTTGCAAGAACGCCTCAAAGAACCGCGGCGGTTCAAAGATCCTCAGCTCCACGTCCTGCACGAGACCGTCCGTCACCGTGACGCGCAACGCTCCTTCACCCTCCACCCTGGCGATGGTATTGATCGCAATCGTTCTGGCCTTGTGTTTCTCTTCAGCCATCCCCTTCACTCCTCACACGTCACGCTTCAAGTCGCACCGGGACGGGCACCCTCCTCAGCCCAGAGGCGACGGAGGGAGCCGGCCCCCTACTCGTCACGGCCTAGACGTTCCCACACCTGGCTCTCCTCCCGGAATGGTTTGACGGAGCCGTTGATCCCACGAAACCGCCGCAGCACTTCGACTGGAATGAGCTGAAGCCCATGATGAAACTGCTTCGCGAGCGAGGCTGTATTCGGGGGGACCCCCGGCCCCAGGACGGAACCCTCTGCCGGCCCGAAGCAGCCGTAACAGTCCCGCCCCATGCCCGGACAAATCGCCCCGCAGCCAGTGCGCGTAACAGGCCCCAGGCAAGGAATTCCCTTCGCGACCATCACGCAGACGATCCCGCGTCGTTTGCAGTCTACACAGACCGGATGAGAGGGCAGCCTCGATTGCACACCGGCTGACAAATCGGTGAGCAGTCTCAATAGTTGCCCCCTATCGATCGGACAGCCCCAGAGCTCGAAGTCCACGCGCACATGTTCCGAGATCGGCGTCGAAGCGGTGAGGCTCTCGATGTACTGCGGATTGGGATAGACCACGCGCTTGAAGGCCTCGACGTCGGCCCAGTTGCGCAACGCTTGAATCCCCCCGGCCGTGGCGCAGGCCCCGATCGTGATCAGGACCTTGGCCTGCTCCCGCACGGACAGGATCCGATGCGTATCCTCAGGCGTGGTGATCGAACCTTCGACCAGCGCGATGTCATATGGACCTGCTCTCATATCGCTCGAAGCTTCCGGAAAGTAGGAGATGTCCAGGACCTGTCCCAAGGTGAGCAGGTCATCTTCCAGATTCAAGATGCTGAGCTGACAGCCGTCGCAGGAGGTGAACTTGAATATACCCAATCGGGGCCGAACAGGCGTCGTGGTTTCTTTCTGCCTTTCCATATGTCTCGCTCGTCCAGACCTTCTCGTGAGGCGTCAGGAGTTAGGCGTCATTTCACGCGGGGTACTGAATGGCTGGATCCACAAATCCATCGTTCATCATTCATCGTGCCGCGTTTCCTCTGTAACACGCCACCCCTCACCCCTTACGCTTCACGAGCTACACCCCTGTTCGTCCCAACCACGGCGCTGCCCGGTCGTACCGCATGACCGGACCATCCTTGCACAGAAAGTAGGGCCCCAACTGACAATGGCCGCACAAACCGATACCGCACTCCATATGCCGTTCGAGCGACACGTAGAGCGCGGTCGCCGGAATCCCGCGCCGCATCAAGATCGGCGCGCCCAAACGCATCATGATCTCCGGCCCGCACATCAGGACCATGCTCTTGGCCGGATCAAGCGACACCTGCTCAAACAGGTCCGTCACCACGCCGACGTGGTAAGCCCAGGTCTTATCCGGCTGGTCGCTCGTCAGCAACACCTCGGTATTGGGATGCCGTCGCCAGGCGTCGAACCGAGCGCGATAGAGCAGATCGTGGGGGGTCTTCACCCCGTGCAAAATCTTGACGGCACCATACTGATCGCGCCTCCGGAAGATGTATTCAATGGCGCCGACTACCGGTGCGCAACCCAACCCACCGGTCACGATGATGACATCCTTGTCGCGGGCTTCATCCAGCGGCCACCCCACCCCATACGGCCCGCGGAGGCCCAAGACATCACCCGGCTTCAGGCGCCCGATCGCCTTCGTGACCCGCCCAATCACCCGGATCGTGTGATCCAGCAGTCCAGGCTGGCCGGGATCGGAGACAATCGAAATCGCCACTTCACCCACGCCGAAGGCATAGACCATGTTGAATTGTCCCGGCGCAAACCGGAACCCGCGCCGCGTCGCCTGATTGATGAAGCGCAAACGGAATGTCTCGATGTCCTCCGCCTCCGAGATCTTCTCGACGATCGTCGCCGGCTGGATCTCGTAAGGGTTCTGGGACTGCCGATTTGCGACGCCGTTCATAGTCGAGCCAGGGTTAGAAGCGCCGGCAACTCTTCGGTCAGGTCGATCCCGACCGGACACCAGGTGATACAGCGCCCGCAGCCTACGCAGCCGGACGTTCCAAACTGGTCGATCCAGGAGGCCAACTTATGCGTGAGCCACATGCGGTACCGGTCCTTGGTCGTCGGGCGAATGTTCTTGCCATGAATATACCCATGCTCCTGGGTGAAACAGGAATCCCATAATCTGAGGTGCTCACTATACTGCTGCGTGAGGTCCGCCGGCTCCTCCGCCTGGTGGCAGAAGCAAGTCGGGCAGACCATCGTACAGTTCCCGCAGGCAAGACAACGCGCCGCCACATCATCCCACCGTGGATGTTCATGCGCATCATAGAGCGCCTGCGGCAGGCGCGACCGATCTAAGCGTCTGACTTGGCTTTGGGCGCAGACATCGATGCGACGTGCGGCGTCTGTGCCCAGCTCCTGCGACGCAGCGGGCAACGACAACTCCGCGAGAACTCCACGGCCGGCCCCGCTGCCCGCTTCGATCAGGAACACGTCATCCAATTCCGTCAACACAAGATCGAACCGGCTGGTTGCTCGCGGTCCGGTCTCCATCGAGGCGCAGAAACACGTGGCTAGCGCGCGAGTGCAGTTCACCGCGATGACAAGGAGCCCCTTGCGGCGGGCTTCATAGTATGGATCCGCATAGCGGTCTTTCAGGAAAATATGATCCTGGATGGCCAGTCCGGCGAGATCGCAGGCGCGAGCCCCCAACACAGCGATCTTCTCCTCCCGGGGGAGCGTCGGCCGTACAGTGAATCCGTCCTTCGTTCGTTCAATCTGGAGCAGCGGCTCGCGGGGCGTGAAGGTCAAGGGCTTGAGCGATTGCGGCCCATGCACGACACCGAAGATCTGGGCTGAGCCGGTATCCTCTAACCGATAGCGACCCGGTTCCTGCACATCGCGCCAGCCGACCGGCAGATCCGAGATCTGACGGATCGTGTCCCACACCACTGCGCCGTCGCGCAAGGTGGGACCCAGAACTCGATAGCCCTGTTTGTGCAACAGATCGATGAGCCGTTGGAAAGAGGGCTTCGCTAAGAGGGCGGGACCTGGCTCGTTGATCGGCTTGTTCTTCATCCTGTTCCTTTCTGCAACGCCGAGCGGCTGTTGCGACTCTCTTGAACAGACTTGCACGTTCATGGTCTCCGCAGCAACTTGATTCCCTCCATGATTACGAACGGCAGCAGACCCATCGCTCCCATCAGCGCCCAGTCTTCAATCGGGAGCGGGACAACCTTGAAGATCGTCGAGACCGCTGGGACGGTGAGCACGACAACCTGAGTCCCAAGAGAGAGCGTAAAGGCCAAGAGGAGTGGACGATTGGTCCACAGACCAACTTGGAACAGAGACCATCGTTCACTTCGGCAGTTGAACGCATGTACCAATTGCGCGACGACCATCACGGTAAATGCAACGGCCCTCGCCTGCTCGACTTCTTGATGGAGACCATAGAGGCTATAGGCGAATGCCCCCAACGCGATCGCGCTCAACATAACCCCTTGCGCCCCGATAGCCAGGAGTGTGCCGCCGTCCAACAACCGAGCCTCCGGTCGGCGGGGCGGCTGCTTCATCAGATCGGGCGACTTGGGATCCACCGCCAGAGCCAGGGCAGGAAATCCGTCCGTCACGAGATTCATCCACAGAATTTGGATCGGCAACAGGGGCAACGGAAGCCCGATCAATGTCGCAAATAACATGACCAGCACCTCGCTGACATTGCACGACAAGAGAAAATAGATGGTCTTGCGGATATTGTCGAAGATGCCGCGACCTTCTTCCACGGCCGCGGCGATCGAGGCAAAATTATCGTCCGTCACCACCATGTCGGCGGCCTCTTTCGTGACATCGGTTCCGGTTATCCCCATCGCGACGCCGATATCCGCGGCTTTGACTGCCGGTGCATCGTTCACCCCGTCCCCCGTCATGGCCACGATGGCGCCCTGCGCCTTCCAGGCTTTGACGATACGCAGCTTATGCTCCGCCGAAACCCTCGCGTAGACCGCCACCTGGTCCACGGTCTTGACCAGTTCTTCATCGGACAAGCGATCGAGTTCCATGCCGGACAGCGACCGTATCGATTCCTTCACCCCCCTGAGTTCTTCTGCAATCGCCACCGCCGTATCCTGATGATCTCCCGTAATCATCACGGTCCTGATACCGGCATCGTGGCAGGCCTGGACGGCGGCTTTCGCCTCCGGCCGCAGCGGGTCTTTCATGGCCGCAAGCCCAAGAAACACCAGCCGGTCCTCCAGGTCTTGCGCCCGATAGACCTTGGGTTCCCCATCCAATCGCCGATGGGCCATTGCCAGCACACGCAACGCCTGATGCGCGAACGATGCATTCGCATCGAGGATGGCGGTACGAATCGATTCTGTGATCGGTTCGGTCGTGCCGTCCATGGCCAGCCGATGCGTACAGTGCCGCAACAACACATCCGGCGCGCCTTTGACATAGGCGACCGAACCGTCTGGTGTCTGCCGCACGATCGTCATCATCTTGCGCTCAGGATCAAACGGCACCTCTCCAAGAAAGCAATAGGTCGAAGCGAATCTGTCGATCGTCAGCGCTGCTTTCGCCGCCGCAACCAGCAAGGCCCCTTCCGTCGGATCGCCCAACATTTTCCACGTTCCCTCCTCCTGCCGCAGCGTCGCACCATTGCAAAGGACTGCCGCCGTCAGCAGCTCACGCAAGCCTGATGGCAGACGTGAGGCGTGAGGCGTGAGGCGTAAGGGGTCGCCAGAGGTGAGGCGTGAGGCGTAAGGGGTAAGGCGTGAAGGATGCTCAGAAGTGTGGTCCAATTGATCAGTGACCGATGACAATTGACCATCGCCGCCTTCCCAAGTCCCTTCACGCCTGACGCCTAACGCCTCACGGATTTCGCCGATCGGCTCATACCCTTCGCCCGTCACCTCGAACACCCGGTCTCCAGCAAACAACCTCGTCACCGTCATTTCGTTCTTGGTGAGCGTGCCGGTCTTGTCGGAACAGATGACCGTGGCGGATCCGAGTGTTTCGACCGCAGGCAGCTTGCGGATCAGAGCATGGCGTTTCACCATGCGGGTGACGCCCAGGGCCAGCGTGATCGTCACGACGGCGGGGAGCCCTTCCGGAACAGCGGCCACCGCCAGACTCACCGCCGTCAACAGCATCAGGACAGCCGGCTCGCCCCGCAGATAGCCCAACGCAAACACGACGGTCACAACCGCCAGAGCCAGCCACAGCAGCGTATAGCCGAATTGTTCAAGCCGGCGCTGCAAGGGAGTTTCCGCCCGCTCAGCTTCCGTGGCTTTCTGGATCATCGCGGCGACCCGCCCCAACTCGGTGTGCACAGCAGTCGCGACGACAAGAGCCCTGGCTTTCCCGGACACCGCAATAGTCCCCATAAAGGCCATGTTCGTCCGCTCGGCGAGCGGGACGTCGGTTCCGGCCATGACGCCCGCATGCTTCTGAACCGGCGTCGATTCGCCGGTCAGCGAGGCCTCCTGCGTCTGGAAATTCGTCGTGTAGATCAGCCGGGCATCGGCAGGGATACGGTCGCCTGCTTCGAGGAGGATCAAATCCCCTCGCGCTAATTCCCGTGCGGGAATCGACAGCACAATCCCGTCGCGAACGACCCGGGCCGTCGCCACGGACATTTTTCGCAGCGCCGCCAACGATCGCTCAGCCCGAAACTCCTGGACAAATCCAAGAATTCCGTTGAGCAGCACGATGGCCAGGATGGCCGCCGCATCGAGCCAGTCTTCCAGGAGACCGGAGATGACCGCCGCCCCGATCAACACCCAGACAATGACGCTCGTGAACTGAGAAAGAAACAGCTTCACCAGTGACGGTGGGGGAGCTTCGGGCAGTTCGTTGAACCCCTCACTCTGTTGTCGACGGCCGGCTTCGTCCGCACCAAGCCCGGCTTCGGGATGTGTGCGCAGGTCCAGCGCCAGCGCGTCGGCCGATATTGCGTGCCAGGGCCTCACGGCAACCGCATCATTTCGTGGTTCCATTTCCCCTCAATCCTTCATCGAAACAACAGCCACAAACCCAACACATAGCTGACGACCATCAGCAGTCCATCCGGCTCCATCAACATAAACCGTTTCTCGGCTCGATAGATAATCCCCATCAGGCCGATGTTCATCATCAGGATGGACCAGAGCGCAGTGAAGGCGTGGGCGGAACTCACGCTGTCCAGCAAGCCGCCGTCGCGATAGGCCAGATCGGCGAACAAGAACGCCGCCATGTTGAAGGCATTGCTTCCGAAGAGATTTCCCACGGCAAGATCGAACGCACCCAATCGCACCGCGGCGATCGCCACCACCAGTTCCGGCAAGGAAGTCGTGATGGCGACTAGCGACGTGCCGATAAACGTGGCGCTGGTGCCGGTCTCTTCGGCAATCCGTTCAGCGGACCAGGCCAAAAGTGGGGCGGCCACGAGCAAGGCAAGCGCGCTGAGCGAGAAGCCGATGACGGCGCGACGCAACTCAACCCGTCGGCTGACGGCATCCTGTGTGACGAGAGTTTGTGCAACCACCACGTCCTGTTCCCGCTGGCGACGCTCCATATCCTCTTGCCGAAAGACGAGTCTCATCCCCAACACATATAAGAGAAAGAGCGTGAGACTCCCGAGCCCCACGCCGACATGGGTCACATTGACGTTCAGCAGCACGAAGAACGCACCAAGACCCGTCAACGCCATCGCCAGCGCGGCGGTGAGCGTGTGTCCCAGCGCAGCCTGTTGCCAGATTCGCTTCTGCCGATGAAGGAGATCGATCAGGCCGAGTGTCAGCATGTTGCTCATGCCGGCGCCGAACAGATTGCCGGCCGCAAGATCCGGCGTATTCAGCCACCCGGCGCTGACGGTCGTGAAGATTTCCGGAAGCGAGGTCGCACCCGCCATCACAACGACGCCGATCCACAACCCACCCAAACCGGTGAGTTTCGCAATCTCGTCGCCATAACGGGATAGTTTTGTCCCGGCATAGACGATCACTGCTGCGCTTAGCAGAAAGATCGCCCAGGGCACGAGCCCTTCACCCCAAACCATCGGCCCTCTCCTTTTTCGCGACGCGTCATCCTCACGACCAACACCGAACAGAGGGCCCGCCGTGCCACCTTTGGCGACACCTACCACGAGTCGCAACTTGATCGAAGCGACGCCGGAATCCGCGATAGCATGGATGCAGCGATTCTGCGAATTGGCCGGGGATGAAGGAGCGGGCGCCTTCACATCTTCTTTTCAGAAGAATTCAGGAGTTATCGACGCGTGTAGGCGCGGAATGCGGGAGAATCGAGCAACCAGCAGCCGAGCCCATGGCTACCCCAGGGGCAGACCCCGACGCGCGAAAACGTTTTCTAGTAGTTCTGTCGACCGCTCTGTTCGCCCAGGGCTTGTGTTCCTATTTGTGTTCCTGCTTTCGCTCACGCTTCATGTCTTTTTCCGGTTTCTCTTCCTCCACATCGATTACGGCTCCGGACTCCGCATCGATGTGCACCTCCATCACCTTGTTCTCGGCCGTGACGACTTCGACTTCCCACACAAGCATACCGTGTTTCTTCTCCAGTTCGGCCTCGACGACCTTGCCCGGTATTTTTTCTGTCGCCGTCTTGATCGCCTGATCGATCGTCACCTTGGCCGCCGCGGCCATTTCAACCGTCTCTTTCGATTCATCTTTCTTTCCCTTGCCTTTCTGATCGCTCCAGGCAGGACCGTTCAGCACCAACATGGCGCCGAGCGCCAGGACCATCATTCCGAATAACTGTTTCATACGAACCTCCTTGTTTGTAGAGTGTGATTGTGTGCACCGCTCGCTCGTGATGACCACCGGCTCGCAGCGTCACATGCTTCAATTCTGCAAGACATAGACCCCCCTACTCTCCCTATAAGCCACAGCCAAGGACCATTTTGACCCGTTGTGCAACAGAACGGGTAACTTCTGTGGGGAGTTTTGCGCCAAATGACGGCATGCTTTTCACAGCGGTTTGGGCAGCTCAACTCCCATAAAATCTTTGTCACAGCGAACAGGGATTCTCCCTGCGTCATTGTGGTTCTACCCTGCATAATGCCTACTTGATCAATCGGAATCTTATGGTACGGCGGGATTGCGCAGGCTCACTCACAGTACCCCTCACGTCGATCCCTGTCTTTGCGGCATGTGTGCCTCCCCCAATCGATAGGCATTGTGGAGATACTGGGTGACCATGCGCTGCGTATTGAAAAACGCTCCGTTCAATGCAATCGCGTGCCGCATGATCTCGGTAAATCGTTCACGCTCCTTATAAAAACAGGGCAAGACCTTCTCTTCCAGTTTTCTGTAGAGTTCCGCTGCATGACAGGCATCCATCCCGGGCTGAGGCTCCAGACAGGCCTCCACCCGATCGCCGATCGACCAGCCGGTCACACCTTCGATGTGGCCTTCGATCCACCAGCCGTCGAGCACACTGAGGCTGGGAACCCCGTTCATCGCCGCTTTCATTCCGCTCGTTCCTGAGGCCTCCATCGGCGGCAGCGGCGTATTGAGCCACACATCGACACCGCCACAGAGCATCTTGGCCACCTCCATGTCGTAATTATTCAAGTACGACACCGGGATTACACCCTGCAGCGCATCACGCATCTCATGGATGTGCACGATCAGATCCTTGCCATCACGGTCGCACGGATGCGCCTTGCCGGCAAAGACGATCTGGATCGGCCCGGCCGCTCGGACGATCTCCTTGAGCCGGTCGAGATCCTGAAAGATCAAACCGGCACGTTTGTAGGCCGCAAACCGACGGGCGAACCCAATCGTCAGCACGTCGCGATCGAATCCCGTGTTCGTTTCCCGGTTCACATGGTCAACTAACGTGCGCTTGGCTTCCACATGAGCCGCCGAGATATCCGATGTGGGAATGCTCACGGCATAGCGCAGCGAGAGTTGATCGCGCCGCCAGTCCGGCAGATGGGTATCGAAGAGTTTCTGGAACGACGGAGCGGTCCACGTTACCGCGTGAACGCCGTTGGTAATGGAATGGATCGGGTAGCCGGGAAACATGCTGTGCGAAACCTCACCATGCTTCATCGCAACCCCATTGATATACCGAGAGCCATGCAGCGCCAGTTGCGTCAGATTCAATGTCTGCCCATTATTGCAGGCCTTCAGCAGTCTGCACCGGCGTTCTCCCAGCAGGCGTCGAGGGAGTTCCTCGGGAAATTGATCGTGACCGGCCGGCACTGGCGTATGGGTCGTAAAGACACATTGTTCACGAACGTGTTCGATAAGATCGGCCGAAAAGGACTCTGCCTCGCCCTGCGAGGCCAGTTTCTCTTCCAGCAGCGCGAGGACGAGCAAGGCGGAATGCCCCTCATTCATATGGAACCGGAGAAGGTCCTGGTACCCAAGCGCCCGCAAGAGGCGGAGTCCCCCGATTCCCAGCACCAACTCCTGACACAATCGATAATAATCGTCACCCCCGTAGAGCACATCGGTAAGGGTCCGGTCTGAGGGCTGGTTCTCGTTCACATCTGTATCGAGCAGATACACAGGAATGACATGTCCGGACTCACCCGTCACGCGGTACCTCCAGGCCCTGACATGGACCGTCCGACCTTCGATGTCGACCGTGGCCCGTTCGTCGATCAGTTCAACGAAATCATTGACCGGCCAGGCAACAGGCTCCTCGCTTTGCCGACCCTGCGCATCCACACGCTGGAAAAAGTATCCCCGCCGGTGCAGCAGGGATACAGCCACCATCGGCACGTCGAGGTCAGCGGCAGAGCGAATCGTGTCGCCGGCGAGCACACCAAGCCCTCCCGCATAGGTCGGGATTCCGGACTCAAGGCCGATCTCCATGGAAAAATATGCGACGCGCGGCGGTGGCACCATAACTAACTCAACGTTGACTGAATCCAGTCACCCACATAATGCGTGATCGCGATCACGCTGATACCAATGATTAAATGCTCCGAGATGACTTTCCAGGCCGAGATCTGCTGGGCCCGCGCCAGGAAGTAGCTCAGCACGGCGAGCCGCATGAGACCCCATCCCACGCTTACCATCATGGCCTGCTCCAGCGGCAACAGCAACACAGGCGCCACAAAAGTCATCGCTATCAAGAACTTCGCCGCAAAAGTCGCAATGGTCGATTCCCAGATTTCCGACAGGACTCCGTGATTCTTGGACTCCTCGGCAATGTGCATGCCTAAAGCATCCGACATGGCATCAGCGATCGCAATCGTGAGAATGCCGCCGATCACGACGGTTCGTGAATGGGTGCCCGAATGGAGTCCTACCATCAACCCCAATGTCGTAATCACGCCGGACGTGAGACCGAAACTCAAACCGGTCATGAACGATGTCTTCATCTGCCTTCATTGCCAATGCCTGACACAAGCGAGACGGGCGAGACCGGCGGGAAAAGCGCGACGCGAAGTCCGAAGGTCTAGATTCGAGATTCCGAACACTTCAGCCTTCAGTCTGCCTGGCCTGTGCCGCTATTCTCGCAAATCCCGCGAGTCTCCCCTCTTTCGCAGGATGCTCAAAAAGGCCAGACTTCTCACCCGCCCAACCCCGGCTAATATTTCACCCTCTCGCCCTGAGTCTGCCAAGACAGACTCCTTGCCCTGGGACGCGCCGTTCCGCGGGCAAGGCCTCAGCGAGTTATCACTTTATTGAAGGGGTGGGTGGGATGATCCCAACTGCGCGCGTCGAACGAGCACATTCCGATCGTGCGCGTTCCGCGAGCAAGGGATCGTCCCAGCTACCCCATCCCCTCTTCTTTTTCAGCATCCTGTCAGTACTTGTCCATG
Organism: Nitrospirota bacterium; assembly: GCA_016219645.1. Taxonomy (NCBI): domain Bacteria; kingdom Pseudomonadati; phylum Nitrospirota; species Nitrospirota bacterium. The sequence goes on along the minus strand of JACRLR010000015.1, from coordinate 100,020 downwards.
ATGGCTTTAAGATCCGCCCCACTGATCACCTCTCGATCGAGGAGGACCCTTGCTCCTTCAATGAGTGCGGGCTTCCTTTCAGCCAGGAGCCGTTTCACACGCTCATACTGTTCATCGATAATCCGACGCACTTCGCAGTCGATCTCGCGGGCGGTCTCCTCTGAGTAGTCGCCTTTCTCCTGAGGCGCCTGGATTTGCATCACGAGGGGCTGGCGTTCGCGATCGAGCGTGACTGTCCCCAACTTTTCGCTCATTCCGTAGGATTTGACCATACTCTTGGCAATGTCCGTGGCCTTCACCATGTCGTTCTGCGCTCCTGTAGAGGCCTCGCCGAAAATCAATTCCTCTGCAACCCTCCCTCCGAATAGGACGGCAATCTTGTTCTCCAGCTCCGTTTTCGCCATCAAGAAACGATCCTCGGTCGGAAGCTGAAGGGTATAGCCCAGTGCCGCGATTCCACGGGGAATGATCGAGATCTTTTGAATCGGGTCGGTTCCAGGCAGTGACAGAGCCACCAATGCGTGGCCCACTTCATGGTGAGCGACTCGCTCTTTCTCCATCTTATTGAGCACCCGGTTCTTCTTTTCCAATCCGGCGACGACCCGCTCCACTGCTTCCTGCAATTCCGGGAGGCCCACCCGCTCTTTATTTCGACGCACGGACAAGAGCGTTGCTTCATTGATGATATTGGCGAGATCGGCGCCGGAGAAGCCGGGAGTCATCCCGGCAATGATCTCGAGATCCGCATCGGAACCCAAGGCCACCTTCTTCGCATGGACGCGCAGGATGGCCAGACGGCCGAGCTTATCCGGCCGGTCGACCAAGACTTGCCTGTCGAACCGGCCGGCCCGCAAGAGTGCCGGATCCAGGATTTCAGGCCGATTAGTCGCCGCCATCAGAATAACGCCGATGCGGGGATCGAAGCCGTCCATCTCCACGAGCAACTGATTCAAGGTCTGTTCTCGTTCTTCATGCGCCATGGGCCCCATCCCGCGGGCTTTCCCGAGCGCATCCAGCTCGTCGATAAAGATAATACAAGGGGCTTTAACCTTGGCCTGATCGAACAGGTCCCGCACGCGTGCTGCCCCGACCCCTACAAACATTTCCACGAACTCGGACCCGCTGATGCTGAAAAATGTCACCCCTGCCTCTCCGGCCACGGCGCGGGCGAGAAGGGTCTTACCCGTTCCAGGCGGTCCGACGAGTAAGATGCCTTTCGGAATCTTTCCTCCGAGACGCGTGAACTTTTCCGGGGTCTTCAGAAACTCGACCACCTCCAGCAACTCTTCCTTCGCCTCGTCCACCCCTGCCACATCCGCGAACGTCACCTTGATATCCTGCTCCACGTAGATCTTGGCCTTCGACTTCCCCACCGTCATGAATCCCCCTTGTTGGCCCTGACCGAAACGTCGCATGGCAAAGAGCCAAATGCCGACAAAGACCAAGGCAGGAATAACCCAGGAAATGAGGTCGCGCAAGAAGGTACTTTCAATCACGCCGGTAACCGTCACGTTGCGCGCGCTGAGGTCCTTGATAAGATCGGGGTCTTCAACCCGAACAGTCGTAAATATCCTCTGCTCTTTGGCTCCCTCTTCCAACTTGAGCTTCCCGACCAATCTCTGATGAGTCACCGCGACTTCCGCCACTTTGTCGGCCGCCACGAGTGTCTTGAATTCGCTGTAGGGAAGCTCTTCCGGCTTCTGCGTCGCCACGATGAAATCGTGCATGAGCACGACCAAAAAAATCGCGAGAAAAACATAGAGGATCGAAAAGGACATTTTCTTATTCACCGGCATCGCCATGCCCTCCTCTAGAAGTCACGAACCCAGCAGGGGATGAAAGGATCTTGCGTATAGCTTGTTCCAAAGAACCTCGACAATTCAAGTAATCAGAAAAAGCAGATTGACAAGACAGCCCATCTCTCCGACGACGCCCGTACGCTGCGATTGCAAATGAGAGACCCTGACATGGGGCCCTTAGACAGGAATTTTTCCAATAGATATTGGGGGGTTCGAGAAAAATTTGAGGGATGAAAATCGGATTCGGGGAGTCCTGCTACAGTGACCCTAGTTGCCACTGTAGCGTAAAGCAACAGGTCGTGCAGGTAGCAGCAAGAGCCCGATTACATTCACGCCGGATGGTAGCTTCGGACAGGGACCTATACAGGAAATTCACGACTCAGGATTTCCCGCTCGGCATCCACCCAATCCTCCAACGCACAACCAGTCCGGTAGCCCCGCTCGGCGTACAATTCATAGGCCCGTACCGTGATGCGCGCTTGTAGATCATCGAATGAGGGTTGCCCCTGACGCTTGGGCTTGGCGGGTGCTGTTGCTTCTGCGCCCTGCTTTGCCGGCGGGCGGTGCAGCTTCTTCTCAGCCGTCTGTTTTGAGGTCTGTGCTTTCATGATGCTCCTTTCAGATGATTCAGGCGACGATTTGGTGCTGCGCTGCTTGCAATGCATCGTTCGAGAGGTGAACCGTATACAGCCCGCGTCCTTTAGGCGTCAGCTTGAGCGCCCCTTCTCGACTGAGCCGATCGATCGCGATAAAGACCTGGTTCCAGGTGAGATCCGGACACTCGAGCACGATGTCATCGAGGGCAGTTCCCGGTGATCGAACGATCACTTCCAACACCCGGAGGTCAGTACTCTGTTGAGCCTGCATGTTTCTCCCCCTTTCTGATGAAATGTGGTGCATGGTCCAATCACCTTGCAGCTTCGGTGCCAAGTGCGCCTCAGGAAAATACGTAGACTAAACAACAAGGCAACAGGCGGTCACTCACGGATGGCTGACGTATATTGCCGCAGCAATGTATGTCTTCGCAGACATGTCACAATCTGCGCACTGGTTACACATCAACCAGATGATTTTTCATCTGCGGAGTTCTCCGAACAGTCCTCTAATCCGTGGGCAACCCCACATATGGGAGGACATTTGAATCCCACCACTCGATCATGGGGTGCCAGAGCTTAGCGGGACCGTCCCCCCAGGGCATCGAGACCAGACACACGCGGCTTGATGTCAGACCCATGATCGAGGGCGCACAGTTGCTGTCTCAGCGGAATCAGTTGCTCAACCTGCCTGATGATGCTCCGGAGAGCAGCTTGTGTTGTCTCCTCATCGGTTCGCTCCAGGAGGGACTCAGCACGGCAGAGGATCACATTGAGCGGGGTCCCCATCTCTTGGGCCAATTCTGATGTCTTCGTGAGCCATGCCGTAAGAAGATTCACGACCGTCCGATGCTCGGCCTGGCGCTGCTTCTCTTCAGTCGCTTGCCTGCTCAGCGCATAGTCCAGAGTCCTCCTCGCCTCGCTTGCATCCTGCTTGGTTGCTTCTATCAGATCATCGCGCTGCTTGAGGGAAGCATTGAGCGCCAGCTCAAGGTCACTAAACATGACTTTGAGCAGGGCATTCCAGATCTTCTGGTACAAGTGAGGAGTCATACCAAAGGCTTCGAACACCACCGGCTGCATCGAGGTCAGAAAATGGACAAAGCTCCGCAGGTGCCATTCGCTGCCAAGACCAAATGGATCACGATACTCTGCTACCGGCACTCCGTCTCTGTCGACAGACCCATCGCTCGCTCCGCTCAGCATGGAGAGAAGATATTCCCGTTGCGACCGTTTCAATCGGGCCACTGCGAGTTCGTCCGACAGTAACGAGGCCCCCTCAGGACCACTCCCGAGGTGAAGGGTCAAGGCCTCGAGTATGGGGGCGAGATGGCGGTCGAGGAGCGGTTCCAGCAGAGATAGCGAGGAGGCCTCTTCCCGCGTGAGCAACGTCCTGTCCCATTCTTGGCCATCTGGTTTTTCCATCACAGCCTCCTTCTTGCCATCGCTCAACGCATCAACAAGTCGTTCAGCCCATCCGTCGCTCTTCCACAATCGTGAAACGCGTCGCTTCGGCCCCTACGTCCTCGATAGCTGTATCGGAACCCTGCCTCCATCAACTGGCATCCACTCCCCCTTCACCCCTAGCCCGATATAGCGATCGCCGGCGAGCACGTGCAAAAGGGCTTGAGGCAATTCTGTAAGGAGGGCAGTGTTCTTGAGGATAAAGCCGCGAGCCCCCGCGTCGAATGCCAAGGTCAGGTATGCCGGTTCCTGATAGGTCGTCAAAATGATCACTTTGCTCTGTGGTGCACAGTTTTGCAGGGCACGAACGGCGTCGAGGCCATTCAGCTTTGGCATCGAAATATCCGAAATAATAATGTCCGGATTCAGCCATTGTGCCGCTTCTACGAGCGCATGCCCGTCTCTCACCGCCCCCACGACTTTACCCAGCTCGCCCAGGAGGCCCAACAAGGCATCCCTTACCAAAGGATGATCCTCGGCAAGTAAGATACGTGGCTTTATCATCTCATTGTCTCTCCTCTCTATCAGGCCACGAGAAACTATCCTGGCCAGCCAAGCGTTCGATGGATCAGAGGAGACCACAGAGGAAAAATGGCAGCGAGGGAATCGTAGGCTTCCAGGAGAGAGCGTGGAACTAGGAAGAACCCTGGCATTGAGGGGCAATGTTACTAGAGGTCACTCGGTACGAAACCGCCCGCCTGGGCGTGAAGCGTCGTCCGTGAAGCGTATTTCGTTTCCGGATTCGGATGCTTCACGCTTCACGAACAACAAATAAGTTCGCAGCAGCGTGTAGACAATTGCGATGGAAGCCGGCAGAGAAATTACAGGTTAGCAGGATGCTCAAACTGGTTTGTTTCGTTTATCTGGTTTATCTGGTCTGTCTCGTTCAACCAAACAAACCAAATAAACAAGGGAACCGCATCAGCAACCTACCGTTAGAGGCCGGTGATTCCGTGGGTGATCGCATACTTCGTCAAGTCAGCCGTGGTATGAATGTCCAGTTGCTGCATGATACGGGTCTTATGGAATTCCACCGTTTTCACCGACACGTTGAGAATCGTGGCGATATCCTTCGTGCCTCGGCCCTCAGCGACAAGCTGCAAGACTTCCCGCTGGCGCGCCGTGAGGACCGCAGCCAGAGGCTTGCCTCGTTCGACGCTGGACGGATTGAGGACTGAGTCCAGCACCTCCTTCGTGAGCGACGGGGTAAGATAGTGTTGCCCTTGGAGGACAGATTTGATCGCCAGACTGAGTTCTGACGCTGCGGAGCGCTTGAGGAGATAGCCGGAGGCCCCGGCCTGGAACGCTTCGGTCGCATAGGTCGGGCTGGCATGCATGGTGAGGAAGATCAGTTTGCTTTCCGGCACCAGGGTGCGAAGTTGCCTGGCCGCTTCGAGGCCGTTCAAGAGCGGCATCGAGATGTCCAGGAGAATCAAATCCGGCCGCAGCTTCCGCGCCGCCGCCACCAGTGCCCGCCCGTCTTCCACCGTGCCCACCACCTCACACTCAGCCTCCACCAGCTTCCGCAAGCCGGCGAGGATCATCGAATGGTCATCGGCCATAAGAACCCGCGGTTTTTTCATGCCCCCTCCGGAGCAAGTGGGATCCAGGCGCAGACCTTCGTGCCGCCCATCTCGAATGAATGGATCCTGAGAAACCCGCCCAGCCCATGCGTGCGCTCCTCCATGCTGACCAGGCCGAGTCCCTTCAAGCGAGCACTCTTGTCTCCGAGATCGAACCCCTTGCCGTCATCGCGCACCGATACACCGATCCCTTTGGAGGAGCCGCTCAGCTTGACCGTCACATCAGTCGCCTTGGCATGTTTGGACACATTCTGCAGACTTTCCTGCACCACACGAAACAGGTTAGTGGCAATCTCCGGCGAGAGCCGCATCGGTACCTCACGAGCGGTAAACCTCACGGGCAACCCGGTCCGCTTCGTGAACTCGGCGATATGGTCCCGCACGGCGGCTTCCAAACCGACGTGATCCAGCAACGAGGGATGCAGCCTGTAAGCCAGATCGTGCAGGTCATCGGAGAGTTGCACCATCTGTCCTCGAATGACTGCGAGTTGTCGGGCGATCGATACCGGTGGGGCAACAGGAGATCGCTCCAGGTTCTCGAGTTCGACGGACAGAGCTGCCAGTCGTTGATTGAAGTCGTCGTGCAGTTCGCGCGCGATCCTTTTGCACTCCTGTTCCCGGGCTTCGATCAGCTTCCCCGTCAGGGATTCCAACTCCTCCTGCTTTTCGCCAAGCAGGCGGGCATGATTCTCTAACTCCCGCCCCATTTGGACCCGCTCCGAGATATCCGTGTGCGAAACGACGACACCCTTCGACTCTTTCAGGGGAGTGACCCGCATCAGAAACCATTGCTCTTTTTCGGACGAAAGACAGGCATATTCCGAACTATAAATCGGTTGACTGCCTCTGAGCACGATTTCAATACCTTCGACAATGGCCTGAGCTGCCGGATCTCCATCGGCGATCGCCCGACGGCATAGATCGAGATAATTCTCTCCGGAATCGATAGGGGGAACCAGGCGATTTGAGTTGCGGCAGGAAAACTCTTTCCAGGCATCGTTCGTCTTTAAGATGATCCCGTCCTTGCCCAGCACGCAGATAAGTGCGGAGAGCGAGTTCAGGACAGAACGAGAAAAAATTTCGCTCGCCTGCAATGCCTCCTCCGTACGCTTCCGCTCGGTGATGTCTTCGGAAATCCCCAATAGATATTGCGGATGCCCCATTTCGTCAAAGAGAGGAATCTTTTTGGTGTGTAAGAAGCGCGGTCCTTTTCCTTTGGTGAGAATGGGCTCTTCTGGGATATCGAGGAAATGTCCGTCCCTGAGTACCTCTTGATCCTTTCCGGTGAAAAAATCCGCTTCTTCCTTGGGGAAAAAATCGTAATCCGACTTTCCAATAAGTTCAGTGCGCGCACGACCGAGAAGCTCCTCACCGGCCCTGTTCAATCGAACAAACTTCAACTGCTGGGCATCCTTCACGAAAATCATGTCCGGGATGTTCTCCACAATGGAGTCGAGGAATAATTCGCTGCTTCGGAGCGCTGCCTGCGCCTGCTTCCGTTTGGTAATGTCGCGCACAAACGCACAGTGATATTCCTTTCCACCGTAGGAGAGATAATTGACACTCACTTCTATGGGAACCAGACGGCCATTCTTGGCCCGATGGGCAGTCTCAAACACCATGGTCCCGTGCCGCTGAGTTTCTGCCCAAAACCCCGGCCACATGTTCGCTTGGAAATCGGGATTCAGATCGTGGACAGTCATGGCACACAACTCTTCTTTCGAATAGCCCAGCATCAGGCTGGCTGCCTCGTTCGCATCCAAGACCTTGGCCTGCGGGTCGATCCAGTACACCGCATCAGCAGCCCTTTCCATCGAGAATTTTGCAAGCCGCAAGGCATCTTCCGCCCGGCGCAGCTCCTTGTTCTGCATTTCCAGCTCGATCTCACGGATCCGCAGTCCATACACGAGCTGTTGGACGTCCTTGAGCGGCATGGCCGCCACCTCGCGCTTCGTCGCCCGCAGCAACTCTTCCGCCTGCCGGCGGAGCTCCGTAGTCTTCCTGGATTTGCCGGATTTCTTGGCCATCACATTGTCCTTCTTAAGAAAGGCAGGCGCAGGGGTGACGCGGGTAAGGCTGAAGGTAGGAATTCGAAACTCCGAATACTTCGTTCGGCCTTACCCCCTTCAGCCTAGTCCACAGCACTGAGAAGTCGTTGCCCTCGACTGAAGGGTTGATCAGGAACCGAAGTCTATGCTTATTGCGAAAATCAGACAAGCCGAGAAACTGCCATTGGTCAGCCGCTAGTAATCTCTCCTTGCGAGACTAGGGGTCCTCCTAGTTTCTCTACCCAGGCACTGGTCGGAAATCTTACCCTCGTGAGTCGCGCACGTCTCGCTCAATTCACGAACGACGAACGAAGAGGGCGGCCTCTATCAACAGCCGCTAGTGTAGTGCGTCATAAATAGATTGACATATGTATTTAGGATCTATACGCTGTGTGCGTATGAGTCGGATGGCCGAGCCCATCGTGTTGTCTCCCGATGAACGCGTCATCCTCTCCACCTGGGCGCACGGGCGGCGCTTCCCCGTGCGATTGGTGCAACGCGCACGGATTATCCAGATGGCCGCCGAGGGCCTCCTGAGTCAGCACATCGCCCAACACTTGAATATCTCCCGCCCAACGGTGCAGCTGTGGCGACAACGGTTTCTGGCGCTGCGCTGTGCGGGCTTGGAACAGGACGCCCCGCGCCCTGGACGGATTCCACGCATCTCGGAGCGGGCAGTGCGCGCGGTGGTCGAGGCGACGCTCCACACTACGCCTCCCGCGGCGACACATTGGAGTACCCGACGCATGGCCGAGGCGCACGGGCTGAGCGAGGCCACCATCCGCCGCATCTGGAAACGACACCACCTCAAGCCGCATCTGGTCAAGACCTTCAAGAGCAGCCGCGATCAGCATTTTATCGAGAAGCTCTACGATGTCGTCGGCCTGTACCTCAATCCCCCGGACAAAGCCTTGGTCTTGTGTGTCGATGAGAAAAGCCAAATCCAGGCCCTCGACCGCACCCAGCCAGGCCTCCCCTTGAAGAAGGGCCGCTGCGGCACCATGACGCACGATTACAAGCGCCACGGCACCACCACGTTGTTCGCAGCCCTGAGCATGCTCGATGGCACGATCATCGGCGACTGCATGCCGCGGCATCGGCACCAGGAGTTCATTCGGTTCCTCAAGAAGATCGATACCGACACGCGGGCCGAACTTGATGTGCATTTGATCGTGGACAACTATGGCACCCACAAACACCCCCGTGTGAAACGCTGGCTGCAACGACATCCACGGTTCCAGCTGCACTTCATTCCGACGTCGAGTTCGTGGTTGAACATGGTTGAGCGATGGTTCCGTGAGCTCACTGACAAGCGGATCCGTCGCGGCAGTTTCACCAGTGTCCCGGAACTGATTGCCGCGATCAGAGACTACCTGGACCATCACAACCAAAACCCTCGCGTGTTCGTCTGGACGGCGTCAGTGGAACGGATCCTGAGCAAAGTCGCCAAATGTAAAGAAGCGTTGGACGCACTACACTAGTAAGTTGTTCGAGTGGAACTGGGGAACTTCCTAGTTCCGCAAACGGCTGCCCGTCCGTATAACCATGCCGTAGACAGCTCAGCCCGCCGCTGTGGCACAGCTCCTGGCCGGCGGATGAAGGAAAGAATGTCGCCTATGTCTTCTGAAACACCGTACACCCGGAAGAACGTACCGCTTACACAGCCAATGCTGCTCCCTGTCTGTTGTCTGTGCGGGCTCGTTCGAGACGCCGGGGGCTCATCCCCTGGTCCCGAACGCTGGCTCACGCCACAAACGTATCAAAAAACCTATGACATAAAGCCAGGCGCTCTTTCTCTCACCCATACCTACTGTCCCCAATGTTTCACAAAGGTCCGGGAAACAACCCCGCAGTACTTCCGGCAGATCGGACCGCCGCGATGATTCTGTTTGACGGACCCAGTCAGGCACCGGACCGGGAAAGTGACCAGTGCAGCAAGGTATCGGCTTCGCCTGGTGCATTCTTGCCCGCGCTGTGGCGGGTTGCTGATTTCCGACCACACGTCGTTCACGGGACGGGGCATCACAGGCAGACCAGCGATGGTCCGGCGTTGTGTCAACTGTGGCAACTGTATGGATCTCGATATCCTGACTAACCGATGGAAGCGCCCTGAGCCTGCACCTCCCAACACGAGACGCGCGAGACCACCGACAGGAGTCCCACGCGCAGGAAAGCCGCAAGGGGGCGGAACAGGCAAGGTTGGGTGAGCGGTTCTCCTCACGTCCGTTCCAGCACGAAGTCCACAATCCGATTTTCGGCCCAGTAGGCATCTTCGCCATTACGGGCCCGGTGCAAGAACCCGCAGTGCCCCCCATGACGCGGCGCGATGATCCGAATCTGCGGGTGGCGCTGAACCAGCGGTCCTGTAAACATGGCGTAGGGAATGAAGGGATCATCCTGGGCTGTGATGATGAGGGTAGGGACGGCGAGGGACTCAAGTACATGGCGGGCTCCGGTCCGCTGGTAGTAGTCGGCGCCGCTCGTGTACCCTCCGTCAGGCGCAGTGTAGCGGTCATCGAATTCTCTCATCCAGGCGATGCCCGCGAGGTCCGTGAGATCCCACTTGTCGGGGAAGAGCGCGGCCTTTCGCCGCAAGCGGGCTTTCAGTTTCCTGAGAAAGCCTCTGTGATACATCCGGTTACGAGGCTGTTCCAAAGCCTCGATGCATTGTGGAGGATCGATAGTCGGGCAGACCGCGATCACGCCGGCCAACGCTGCCTCTGAGGCGCCGATTTCACCGGCGGCTTTGAGGACCAGATTCCCGCCCATCGAATAGCCGATCAGCCAGATGCGATCGAGTCCATCTACTTGCGCTAATTCCTGGACAACGGTGCGATAGTCCTGACTCAAGCCGCTGTTGTAGAGGGTCGGCGTCAGGTGCTCGGTCCCGCCACAGGTCCGCTGGTTCATCCGGATGACATTGCAGCCGGCACGATAGGCTTTTGCGGCGATGCCGCGCATATAGTGCGACTCGCTGCAGCCTTCCAGGCCGTGCACGAGGACCAGGGTCTGGCAGGCCGTACGGTGGGGCTGCCAGTGGCAGTGACCGAGCAACTGGGTGTGCGGCTCGGTGGTAAAGAGCCGCGACTCGGTCGGGACGCCGGTCAAGAGCGCCCGGCGAGGCCAACAGAGTGGGAGCACCGTCATGAAATCTGGATGGCGGAGCCAGGGTGCCGGTGTAAATTCGCGCCGGTTCTGTGACATAGCGGTCATCATACCAAAAAGTTCCGCAGGCGAGTCTACATTCGCAGAGTAAATTCACAAGGCCCTCCGAGTCAACCGGGGCGAGACGTAGCTTCATAGAGTGTACAGAGCAGAGCGAACAAGGATCATCAGGATGATTGCGAGAGGGTCTGCACGTCTTGAACAACGGGAGCGGACCGTGAAGGATGCTCAAAATGACATCCCAGCAAGGCCGCATCGAACTATCATTTATACGGAGTGGCTGGGATGATCCCAACTGCGCGCGCCTTCCTAATGCCCAATTCATTTTCAAGGGTGGCCTGGTCGATCCTCGAGTGCGCGCGTCGAACGATATCCGTGCTCCCTCCAAGCTTGCTCGTTCTCTCTTTAGGGATGGAGTCTGATTGATCTTCCACTGCGCGCAGCTTTTTCACCCGCCCACCCACTGGCACGCCAAGACGTGCCATTTACCCAGGCGAGGGCCTTATAATTCCCACTACCTATCTCCAAGGGGGTGGCCAAAGCTGCCCTCTACTGCGCGCATCGAACGACATACATCGTTCCCTCCAAGCTTGCTCGTTATATCTCTAGGGATGGGGGCTGATTGATCTTCCACTGCGCGCGTCCAACGAGGGCCTTCCGAGGCCGCGCGTTGCGCGAGCACAGAAGATCATCAGGCTCCATCCCGCTCTCTGTTCCGCGAGCAGGAGGACGGCCAGGCTACCCTGCCGCTTTTTCAGCATCCTGCTATAGGAATTTCGCTTTGACCAGGTCGCGAATCCGGCTTGCCGCCTTGTCTGAGGGAATGGTGGCGCTGTCGATCGAGAGATCCGGCTTGATCGGCACTTCGTAGGGAGATTGCAACCCCGGGACCGTAAGAGAGTCGCCCGACTGGCCCTTTCGATAGGTTCCTTTTTTGTCCCGCTCCATGCAGGTTGCAAGAGGACATTCCACGGCAACCTCAATGAAGCGGGGGATCGCGGACCTCGCAAAGTCCCGATAGACTCTGCGGCTCGCCGTCGCATCGAAGATCACGGTCACACCATGTGCGACGAGCCTCTGCCCGGTGAAAGCCAAGGCGCGGTAGAAGAGGTCCCGCTCCGCTTCCGAATAGGTCGGTCTCGGCGTAATGACCCGCCTTACTTCATCAGACTCCAATACCTCGACCGTCAATCCAAGTCCTTCGAGCTGGGGCTTTAGTGCCGAGACGATCGTGCTCTTGCCCGACGCCGGAAGGCCGGTGATCCAGATCGCGAAGCTGGAAGAATGGTCAATGGTCATCGGTCAACGGTCACCAATATACGCAGAAAACATGTCGGCATCGCGAAAAGAATCCAATCTTCACCATTGACCAATGACTAGTGACCAATGACCCTCTAGGCTCGGCAATACTCATTCACCCTCGAAGGGTCGAAGTACGGCTCATCCAGCACATGCTCGATAAATCGAAAGATGGTCCGGCGCACCTCGATCGGCAGCTTGGGATACCACACGGGACTCGCTAAGACCAATCCTCGAAATGCAAAGAAGGGGGCAGCAGACTCTGTGACCGCATGGTCTCGGCTTGCCTCCACATAGGTGTCCCAAAAGAGCCGGAACAGCACTTCCAAAGGCCCTTTCAATGTGCCCCAGCGACAGAGTGAGAAAAACAGATAATTGATCGTCATCGAGGTCACATCGTCCGCCGGTTCCCCCCACTCCCCGCGTGACCGGTCGAGCACGGAGAAATCCGCTCCTTTCCGGAACAAGACATTCCAGGGATGAAAGTCTCCATGAACTTGCGAGAGACGGTGGGTCTCCCCGCGCAGGCGCCAGCGCCACCGGTTACAAGCCTCTTCGATTCCGCGCAAGAGATCCGCCGAGATAAACTCGTAGCGGTCCGGGTAGCTGTCGGTCAGCCCCATAATACACTCGCCGTGACCGATCAATTCCCTGAGCCGGCGCCGATAGAGGGAGGGGTCGCGCCGTTTCCTGGCATGGATCTCCGCCAGATAACGTGCCAGGGCTATCGTTCGCTCTCGATCCAGTTTCCTGAGGCTTCCGCCTTTGACCAATCGCTCCAGATCGGAATGATAGCTGGTTCCCTCCGTCCATTGAGTCAGAACAAAAAATTCGCGCGCCTCCGCCACCGAGATCAGCTGCTGATCGTCGGTAAAGGCTCCGACATCGAGAGCCTTCACGTGGCGCGGTAGCCGGCCATAGGAGTCATAATCCCAGAGGATTGCCTGGGCCCGGTCCGCCATATGCTCATGACCGAACGGCCCAGGACTCATCGTCTCCAATACCGCCGACTGGATAGTGCGCCCGATTCGAAATGTCAATTTGACCGGTGAACCATACCCATACTGTTTGTAGGTGCCCTTCGAGCTTTCCTTCCCGATTGCCCCATAGGTCAGCAAGGTCGCCTTGAAACCGAACCGGCCGCGAAGGTATTGTTCCAGGGACTCTTTCTTGAGCATAGGCATAGGAGTGAAGATAGGCAATTCGTGTTCCATCGCGTAAGGCAAGGTTTAAGCATGCAACGGAGCCACTAGAGAATGAATCAACCATTCGCCTCAACATAAACTGGTGCATTGAGCTTCACTCCCAACCGAGCCACTGGGGAGAAATGCGTCACTTCAATTAGGCGAGAGGAGTGCAACAAGGGGCAAGACACAAGAAATATCAGCCTCTACCCCCTATACTCTCACCCCAAGCTCTCTGTTTGAGGGCGGCATACAGCTTGCTGATGTCAACCGGCAGCTGGTCGTTCTGGTTTGTTTAGTTTGTTTGGTTGATTTAGTTCATCTGGTTAGTTTCATTCAACCAAATCAACAAGACAAACCAAATAAACGAACGGAGGCCACATGCAGCTGGAAATTGAGAGCAGAAACGTCGAGATGACTCCCCGCTGGAAGAGTGAAATCGAGACCCGCATGGCAGACCTCCAGCAGAGGCATTACGATCTGATCCATGGGCGTGTCACCCTCACGAAAAATCCCCACCACAAGAAGTTGGACAATGTTGCCGAAGCGCTCATTGTCCTCACGCTCCCCGGTCGCCAGACCATGACGGCCCGTAAGGAAGACAAGACGTTCGAGGAGGCCATCCGAACAGCTTTCGACGCCATGGCTATCGAGCTCCGCAAGTACCGCGAGAAGCGGGCCAGCACCGAGGTACGTACCCCTCCGATCCCTCCATTACGCGGAGTGATCTGCAAACTGTTTCCAAAAGAAGGGTACGGATTCATCCTCAAGGAGGGCGGGGGCGAGGTGTACTTCCACAAACACGCGCTACAGGGTCTCACGTTCGAAGAATTGAACGATGGAACCGACGTTGCCTTTAACCTTGAAGAGGGCGAGAAAGGCCCTCAGGCCACGACGGTCCAACGTCCGTCCCCCCTCGTCTTGTAGGAATCTTCATGGCCGTCGACAGACTCAAGATTCCCGTCTCCATGCTGTCGCCGGCTGTCGATCCGGCACAGCTAGGGTTCGACGATACCAGCGAACTGGAGCCGCTGAACGAAATCATCGGACAAGAACGAGCGGTCGAAGCTTTGGAATTCGGCCTGCACATGAAGGGGCCAGGCTTCAATCTCTATGTCTCTGGTCCGGTCGGTACCGGGAAGGGGACGCTCGTCCGCCAGATGGTGAAACGGGTGGCCCAGGGGGCGCCGGCCCCGGCCGACTGGTGCTATGTGAACAACTTTCAGGACGTGTCACGCCCGGTCTGTCTGTCATTTCCCGCCGGACAGGGCTGCATTTTCAAGCGGGAGATGGCTGCGTTCATCGAAGGCCTGCGGCGTGACATTCCCCTGGCCTTCGACAGCAAAAAGTATCTGGATGCCAAGGCCAAAATCTTCGAAGACACGGAATCGAAGAAGAAAGCGCTCTTTCGCGATCTGACGGAACTGAGCGTAGCGCGGGGGTTCGGTTTCGAAGAAACCCCCGGAGGGTTCGGGCTCGTCCCTCTCAAAGATGGCCATCCGATGACCGACGAACAGATGGAGGCCCTGACGGAGCAGGAACAGCAGGAGCTGGCAGAGCGGCGGAAAACGCTCGAAGGGGAAATTCGTGAATTTCACGTCCGCATCCACGCCCTCGAAAAGGAAGCGGAGCACGCCCGGCAGCACTTGGACCGTCAACTCGTGGCCAACATCATGGAAGGTCGCTACGAGACGATACGCCGCGCCTACCTGGACCTGCCGGCGATCGCCGGCTATCTCGAACGAGTGCATCAGAACATTATTCATCAGTACAAGGATTTCCTACCGCACGAAGGTCCGGCCCTCCACCTCCCGGGACTTGAGCCGCGTCGGCCCGATATGACCCGGTACCTCGTCAATCTCATTGTCGAGCATGACCCAACGTCCGGGGCGCCAGTGATCGATGAATCCCACCCGACCTATACCAACCTGATAGGGAAAATCGAACGGAAAGCCCAGATGGGAGTCATGTACACTGACTTTACTGAGATTCGGGCCGGTGCAGCCCTCCTCGCCAACGGCGGGTATTTGATCGTCAATGCAATGGATGTTCTCCGCCAGCCCTTTTCCTGGGACGCGTTAAAGCGGGTCATCAAGACGGCGGAAGTCAAGATCGAAGACCCAGCCGAGTTTTATGGATTTTCCACCGCAGGACTCAGACCGGATCCGATTCCCGTCACCGTCAAAGTCATCATGGTCGGACCCCCGGTACTGTATTACCTCCTCCAAGCCTACGAAGAAGACTTTGCCAAACTCTTCAAGGTGAAGGCGGACTTCGACACCGAGGTGGTGCGGAGCGAGCGGCAGGATCGCCAATATGCGCGCTTCGTCGCCAAGCTCTGCCGGGAAGAAGGGCTCCCGCATTTTGGAGTCGATGCCGTGGCCGAAATCATCCGACAGGGGTTCCGGTTTGCGGACCGGCACGACCGCCTCTCGTTGCGTTTCAGTCTGGTCAGCGACCTCATCCGGGAAGCAGGTTACTGGGCCAAGAAGGATGGCCATGCGTTCGTCACACGTGCGGATGTCGAAGCAGCGGTTGCGCACAAACGCCATCGGTCCAATCTGGCGGAACACTGGATCCAGGACGAAATCCGGGAAGGCACCTTGCTGGTGGATCTGGACAAAGAAGTGGTGGGTCAGGTCAACGGGCTCTCCGTACACCAGCTCGGTGACTATGCCTTCGGCCGCCCGACCAGGATTACGGCGCGCACTTCCGTCGGCACCAAAGGGGTGATCGACATTCAACGCGAAGCGGAACTGGCAGGTAACATCCATAGCAAAGGTGTGATGACACTCGCGGGATACCTCACCGGAAAATTTGCCGGCGCCCATCCCTTTGCGTTGAGCGCCTCACTGACGTTTGAGCAGACCTACTCTGAAGTGGAAGGTGATAGCGCCGCAGTGGGCGAGTTGGCCG
Source organism: Nitrospirota bacterium (assembly GCA_016219645.1). NCBI lineage: Bacteria > Pseudomonadati > Nitrospirota > Nitrospirota bacterium. The sequence continues at coordinate 83,969 of JACRLR010000015.1, read as the reverse complement.
CCATCCTGTCCAGCCTCGCCGATCTCCCCGTTCGTCAATGGCTCGCCGTAACCGGCTCGGTCAACCAGCTGGGTGAGGTGCAGCCCATCGGCGGTGTGAATGAAAAGATCGAAGGATTCTTCGAGTCCTGTGTACGGCGGGGGCTGACCGGGAAACAGGGCGTCATTGTCCCCGCCCGCAATACCAAACATCTCGCGCTGCGGCGCGAGGTCGTCGAGGCGGTGGAGTCCGGTCGCTTCACGATCTATGGGGTGAACACCATAGAAGAAGCCATCGAATTGCTCACCGGCGTGCCGGCAGGCGTGCGAGACCTCAATGGGGAGTATGCTCCCGACACGGTCTACGGCCGCGCGGCCCAACGACTCGCAGAGCTGGCTCAGGCCATCGCAGAATGGAGCGAGGGCGAAAGGAAGCCTAATGGACGCATTATCACAGAAGTCTAGCAGGCTGCTGAAAAAGGCCGCCAGCGTATGGGAAGGTTGAGGCTGAGGCTAAGGTTGAGAAAACAAGAATCTCATCGACACTTAACCTTAACCTCGACCTCAGCCTTCTTCACTCGCTGCGGCCTTGCTGAACGGCCTTTTTGAGCAGCCTTCGGGAATGGTTTTTTGGCAACCTACTAGGGGGAGGTCTTCATATGCCCATGTACGACTATAAATGTCAGGACTGTGGGAAGGAATCATTGGTGGTCTTAACCTTGAAGCAACATGAATCCAATAAGGTGACCTGCCCGAAGTGCGGCAGCGGCAAGATGCAGCAACTTTATACGTCGTTTGTGGCCCACACGACCAAGAAGAGTTAGCAGGATGCTGAAAAATGGGAAGGGGATGGAGCCTGATGATCTTCTGTGCTCGCGCAACGCGCGGCCTGAGAAGGATGGGACGGGTAGCCTGGTCGTCCTCCTGCTCGCGGAACGCGCACGATAAGAATGTGCTCGTTCGACGCGCGCAATCGAGGATCGACCAAGCCACCCTTTGGAGAAATATGGGAAGGTAAAAATGAGCGCAGTGGAAGATCAATCAGCCCCCATCCCTGAAGAGAGAACGAGCAAGCTTGGAAAGATCAATCTTTGGTCGCTCGCTGCGGCCTTGCCTGCGGAACGGCGCGTCCCAGGGGAAAGAGTCTGTCTTGGCAGACTCAGTGCGGGCGGGTGAAATGTCTGACCTTTTTGAGCATCCTGCCTGGTTCTTGGTTTACGACCGCTAGCAAGGGAACAGTGCAATGCTGTGCATACCACAACGGATTTTCCGCAGCTTACTAGGAGGTTTTCATGCGCCCGATCCATCATGACCTGATGCCGACCATCGTCCGAGTCATCGTCATCGCAGGAATGATGGGTCTGACATTCTATTCATCTCTCCGCGCGCAAGAATATCCGGCCGATATCACAAGGGGCAAAGGTGTCTATGAGCGACATTGCCAGGCCTGTCACGGTATCGGAGGCTGGGGGGACGGACCTGACGGGCAGGCTCTCAAGGTGCCGCCGGCCAACTTTCACCGCTTCCTATCTTTTCTGAAATCCGACGAAGAGCTGCTACGAACCATCGAACACGGAGTCGTCTTCAGCCCCATGCATGCGTGGCGAGGGCAGCTGACGGACGGCGAGATGCAGGACGTGGTGGCCTATATCCGCCTGTTGTCCCAGCAGGGACGGTAGCAGGAAGAGGAGTGGCGCGGATGGGTCCCCTGTGCTCGCGCAACGCGCGGTTTCGGAAAACCCTCGTTGGACGCGCGCAGTGGGGGACCCATCCGGGCCACTCCTAGGGACAATACATACGAGCAAGCATTGAGGGATCATCCTTGGTCACTCGCTGCGGCCTTGCTGAACGGGCTTTTTGAGCGCCCTGCATGTATGCTCTTTTCTGGTGACACCGATACGCCATGAGCACAATACGGGAAGAGCTGTACATCGGCGATGCCTTGCTGATCGCCGATGTCCAGAACGATTTTCTCCCAGGCGGAGCCTTAGGGGTCAAGGGAGGCGACGAGATCATCCCCATCCTGCGCGGGTACATTCATCGTTTCCAGTCACAGGGCCTGCCGATTTTCTTGTCGCACGACTGGCATCCGCCCAACCATTGTTCCTTTCGCGAGCAGGGAGGACCCTGGCCAATCCATTGCGTGGCTGGTTCGCTCGGCGCTCTGCCGCCTCCCTCATTCCCCATCCCGGAAACGGCTACCATCATTCAGAAGGCGACCCTGCCGGACAAGGAAGCCTATTCAGCCTTCCAAGATACGCCTCTACACGAACACCTACAGGCGGCTGGTATCGGGCGGCTCTTCATCGGCGGGCTCGCCACGGACTATTGCGTCCTCAACACGGTCAAGGACGCGCGGCTGCTCGGCTACCACGTCTGTTTGCTGACCGATGCAATCAGGCCTGTCAATGTCGCCTGGGAGGATGGACGCAAGGCGGAAGAAGCCATGGTTCGATTGGGAGCGATCCCGACCCGGCTGGAATACTGCGTATAGTCATTATGGATTACCTGAACTTCAAAGGCCTATCCGTCTCTGATAAGAGGGAACCACTGAAACAGGATGCTCAAAAAGGCCGTTCAGCAAGGCCGCAGCGAGTGAAGGCCCGAGGCGTACCCTTGCGGTACGTTGAGGGTCTGAACGATGCGAGAACGACGCTGGCGGACTTTTTCAGCATCCTGCAAGAAAGTCTCGCCGCATGAATCCCTGCTCAAGTATTCTTCTGACCGACCTCTATCAACTCACCATGGTGCAGGCCTATGTCGAGCAAGGCATGATGGACAGCGCCGTCTTTGAGTTTTTCGTGAGGAGGCTGCCGCCCCAACGTGGCTTTTTGATGGCCGCCGGGTTGGAGCAAGTCCTGGACTTCTTGGAACAGCTCCGCGTCAGCCCAGCCGAACTGGAATGGCTCGAACAGACCGGACGGTTCAGTCAATCCTGTTTGGACTATCTGGAAACCCTGCGGTTCTCCGGCGACGTGCACGCCATGCGGGAGGGAACGGTGTTTTTTCCGAACGAGCCGATCCTTCGCGTGAGGGCCCCCCTTCCCCAAGCGCAGCTCGCCGAAACGAGGATCATGAATCTGCTCAACTTTCAGACACTCATCGCGTCGAAAGCGGCACGATCGGTCTTGGTCGCAGGCGGAAAACCACTCATCGATTTTGGGTTACGTCGGGCGCACGGAGCGGAGGCCGGCCTGCTCGCCGCGCGAGCCAGCTATCTGGCCGGTTTCGCCGGCACCGCCACAGTCCTCGCGGGTATGGAATATGGCATTCCGACCTACGGGACGATGGCCCATTCGTTTGTACAGGCCCACAAAAACGAAGCAACTGCCTTCGAACATTTCGCTCTTGCACAGCCGGAGAATACAGTTTTCTTGATCGATACCTACGACACGGAGGCGGCAGCACACAAAGTTGTGGCGCTGGCTCCTCGCTTAAGGCAACGGAACATCACGGTGAAGGGCGTACGGTTAGATAGTGGCGACCTGGCAGACCATGCGAGAAAAGTCCGGTGCATCTTGGATGAGGGGGGCTTGCCACAAGCCAAGATCCTGGCGAGCGGCAATCTGGACGAGTACCAATTGCAGCGGCTGATCGGCAGCGGAGCACCGATCGACAGTTTTGCCATCGGCACCGCCATGACCACGTCGGCCGACGCGCCGTCACTCGATTGTGCCTACAAACTTCAAGAGTATGCCGGCCGGCCCTGCCGGAAACGATCGGAAGGGAAAGCCACCTGGCCTGGCAGCAAACAGGTCTATCGACAGTACCGCCGCGATGGGCGATGCGATTACGATCTCGTGACCACAGTGGAGGCCCCCGGCACAGGAGATCCACTGTTGCATCCCGTGATGACAGGGGGCCGACGCCTTGTTCCTACTCAGAAACTGACGGAATTGCGTCAACGGGCCGCCACAGAGCTGGCACTGTTGCCTGATCCGTTACGAAGTCTGGAGGGCGACCACCCCTATGAGGTTAGAATCTCTCAACCACTTCATGATCTTGCGTTCGCCGTAGACCAATCTGTGTAATAATCACATGCCACACCGCCGGATGTTCATCCTAAGGAGATACGAATGAAAAGATTACTTAAAGGAGCCTGTGCCTTCCATAGGGTATTGATCGCAGCGTTGACCATCGGAATCCCCGCCATTGCCCAAGCGGCAGAACCGAGTCAGGCAAGCAGCTACGCCACCAACTGTGAGAGCGCCTACAAAAAGAAGCCTGTTCCGCCCAAGCAGCTGCAGGCGATTGTGGAATCGCACGGGCGGTGGCTCGCACAACGTGAAAAGCAGGAGTACCAACGGGCAAATCTCTGTCAGGCAGACTTGCGCCAGGCGAAACTCGCCGGAGCCAACCTGGAACGGGCCAACCTGGAAGGCGCAGTCCTACGGGAAGCGCACCTCGCCGAGAGCACCTTGACGCAGGCGCGGCTCGCCGGTGCCGATCTTACCAAGGCCGGCTTGGAGGACAGCAACCTGTCGGGCGCCGATCTCCGGCATGCTCGATTGTCGAAAGCCAGTCTATCCCGTGCGATAGGCGATGAAGCGGCTCTGTACGACGCCATTGTGACCGGGGCCAGACTGCGCGAATCCACCTTCGAACGGGCACACTTTGAAGGCGCGGACCTCACCGCTGCCGATTTCACACAGGCCAACCTAGCCGATAGTTATTTTTATGGCGCCAACCTGCAGGGCGCAGCCTTGTCCGGAGCCGACTTCCTGAATGCCGATCTCCGCCGGACAAACTTGACCAAAGCGAACATGGAACAGGCTAATCTGCAGGGCGCCCTTCTCGACGGCGCCCGACTATACGGCGCGCGCCTCGTGGAAGCAGATCTCGAAGGAGCCTATTTCGATGAGGCGGATCTGACGGAAGCCAGCCTCCGCGATGCGTTGCTCCGGGGCGCCGACTTTCGGTTCACCAATCTGCAGTCTGCAGACTTCCGGCAAGCAGACCTGGAAGGAGTCAACTTCGAAGACGCACGGCTGGTGAGGACCAACCTGCAATCTGCCAACCTTCGAATGGCGATTCTGTACCATTCGATTCTCGATGGAACCGACTTCCGTGGTGCGAAACTCCCTCACGCCGTCCTGATCGGAGCGAGGGGCAAGGGAACCATTTTCATCCAAGCGGACCTCAGCCAGATGTACGCGCCGAACGTGTCGCTGGAGCGCGCGCAATTCAATGGGGCAAATTTGGAATCGGCCAATCTGGTCGCAGCGGACTTGAGAAGGTCGAACTTCAGTCACGCCACGATCGAGCAGGCCAATCTGCAGGAGGCGAACCTTCAGGAAACTTCGTTTCCGGGCGTGGATTTCACCGGCGTACGACTGGATGCAGCCGATCTGCGGCAGGCAAACTTGCGGGGCGCGAACCTCACGAGAGCGCTGGGCCTGACCCAGGCGCAAATCGACAGCGCCTGTCTCGACGAGCAGACCAAGTTACCGGCCGACCTCAGCCGCCCGGAGCCCTGTGGGGGAAAGACAACCACGAAGAAAACAAAGCGGTGACGGGAGACTGCTGTGGGGGAGGACAGATATACCGCCTCCCCTATTCAGAGGTTCAATTTGAGGCACATCACAAAGAAATCGAAGGTTGTGACGAAAATTATACGGTAGCCGCTTCAACTTCTTTCGTAGCTTTAGCAGCGAGGCTATTTCTTCGATTATTGCAAATCGTCTTGTCGATGATCGCGCCGCAATTGACACATTTCCAGGCATAAAAGACCAGGAAGAAATCCGAGAACCGTTCCAACATCATTAATCCTTTGCACTTTGGGCAATCCATCACTCTTTCCTCCCTCATTATGATGAAAATTGACTGACGTGGGGAGTACTTAGCAATTTACAATCCAACATTGAGTCCTTACATTATCAATGACTTAGCCATGTGGGGACTACTTATACGTACAAATGTGTACAGTCTGAGGTCCTTGTCCTTTCAAATTTGAACGGGCAATAGGGTTTTCCTGAATGGCAAAGGGTCGATCTTTACGATCCCGCCTCCTAGTCGATGCGTCATCAACCACTTCGCCTGTGGAGACTACTTATACGTACAAGCTGGTACGGCGAGAGGGGGGCGAGAAAGCTGGCTAGTCTCTGTGCTCGCAGAGGCCCCACGATAGAACGGTGGTCCCTCGATGCGCGCAGTAGAGACTATGCCAGCCTCCTCGCTGAGAGCGGGTAGATGAGGACAAGCATTTGACGGCCGCACGTAGACCAACATGGGTACCCTTCCACGGGAGAAAAAACTAGCGAGCTGGGAAGGATCAATCAGCAGATCGACGATAATCGTTCACTGCCCGCAGTGAAGGACTGTTTGCCCGCCCTCTCTGGAGAAGCTGAAGAATCGGAAGGGCCTCGCTCGACGGCCACGGTCAGGCCCGACACGAGTGCCGTTCCAGAGAAGAGCATATGAGCAAGCTTGGAGGGAACATGGATTACGTTCGATGTGTGCAGAAGGCAGGTTAGCAATGCGGCATGTTCTCTTCACAGTCTTCCTGATCATGGCCTGTGCGCCAGGCGAAGCGGCAGATTCCTCTGGTGACGCCGGGTCACAATCCAATCTGGCTGCAATGTATGCCGATGGCCAGACTATTCCGAAGGACCCTCAGGGAGCCGTGAAGTCGTGGCAGCGGGCGGCCGAGCAGGGAGACGCAGAGGGGCAGTATAATTTGGGGTTGATGTATGACAAGGGGCAGGGCGTCCCGCAAGACTTCATTCGCGCATACATGTGGTACCACCTCGCTGCCGAAGCAGTGAGTGGGGATGATGCGATGGTCGCGATAAAGCTTCGAGACCGTGTGGCTTCACGCATGAGCGCCGCGCAGATTGCGAAAGCGCTGGAGATGGCCCGGCATTGTCGACAGTCGAAGTTTAAGGAGTGCGACTAGCCACTGAGCCTTCATAAGCATTGACCTTATTCACGTCCCAACCTTGTCCAGGCGGGACAGCTCGCACGAGGGTGGAAACCGGAAGAGAAATGAGCATGGCGACCACCCAACATGTGGGAGATCTAGCCCGCATTATTCATGAACACTTCTGCTGCAATCGCCGATCCGCTGCACGACAAGCCTTCGGTCGGCGGGCTCGCCCTGCGGACCCTCAACGTACTGCACGAGTACGCCTCAGGTCCTCAGGGCTCCGCGCGCCGTTCTCGCGACGCGGCTCAGCGATTTCGCAACGAACTGTCATGAATAATGTGGGCTAGGGGTTCGCCGCCTCCGAAAAAGGTTTGATCTCTCCGGTCTTCTGCATCAGCTTTGTGACCAACTCTTCGTAGGAGTATGTTCTGATGATTTTGGTGAACTGTTCGCGGTAGCTGTGGACCAGGCTGATTCCGTCTACAACAATGTCGTAGACACGCCAGTCTCCAGCCCGCTGCAGCATCCGGTAATCCACATCAAGACTAAACTTGCTACTCGTCAACCTCGTCCTGACTTCCGCGTAGTCTCCCTGAAGTGTCTCCTGGAGAAACTCGACCTTCTCATCAGAGTAGCGGTCGAAACGACTGGAATAGGTATCCCTGAGAAGCTGAGCATACAACCGGACAAATTCCTGCCTTTCTTCGTCATTCAGCTGCGCCCACTGGGGTCCCAACGATCGTTTGGCCATTTCGTCATAGGCGATGCGGTTCCCGATCACATTCTCGAGCTGCTGGCGGCGTTCTTCGGCCCTGCCCGGGGTCTTCAATTCCTCATCATTCAAGATGACGAACATCTGTTTAATCGTGGTTTTTATCGCTGCTGTGGCGGTTCCAGCCGCCATGGGCGCCACTCCCACGGCCAACACGAGGACCACTCCGATTCCAGATAGGACATGTCGCAAGGCCTGTCTGATCATTTTGGGGCCTTCGTGCTGCAAGCAGTGAACTGATCCGCAACCTATCGTTTCCTCTCCCACACAAATATCACGACAGCGCTACGGAGCTCAATGGACTGGCACTTAGCTATAATTCATTATCTCAATAACCGGGCCAGTCGTCTACTCATGCATCTTTTTCGGAAGGACAGGCCTGGCTCCGCATGCCTTGGACACGTATGGCTCGCGCTCCTTTGCCATGTCACGCTCAATCCGAGAGCCAAGCATGCCGGACACAGGTAAAACCTTCACTGGTTGGAGGCGTAGAAGGGATGCAAAACGGACAGCCGACAGTCACCGATGGGATCGGGCCGATCCCTGCTATTTGGCGCGTGGATAGTCTTTGAATGCTTCGGCGATTCCCTTGTTAGCCGATTCAAAATTCTGCTCCAAGTTGTCCCCCAACACTGCCCGAATCACGGCTCGCCACACCAGCTTCTTTTTCGACGAGTCCGCCAGATCCACAATCAGGGTGCCTTCATGATCCTCGTGGGTAGTCACGACGCGAGTACTGGCGGGTACCCAATCGCCGTCGTGATACTCATAGGCAGTCACCTGACGGCCATAGCAGCCGGGATAGAAACCTCTGTAGCAGCCCGGATAGAGGTCCTGTGTCTTGTCAGTGGTCTCGACACGTTGCTGGCCCTTCACGCCGAAAAAAATGTGCACCAGCAGGTCTGGGCGGTTTTCCATGCTGACTTGCCGGAGCCCCTTGGCAACGAGCTGCTCGTCAACCATCTCTTTGACCCGCCCTCTCAAGGGTGAACGGTCCGACGGCCCGACCTCATAGCCTCTGTCCGTCATCCCCGAAAGGGCAAACGTGCGAAACGCAGAGAACTGCGTGGACGGATCGGAATCTGTGAGCACCTTCGGCCCCTCCGCGCAGCCTCCTGCTGCGAGGAGCCACAGCGCCAGCCACGCGATCAGAAATCTGAGATTCATCTTGCATCACCCTCCTGCTTACAGAGGTTCGTATAAATACAACGGGGTCACACCATATACCGAACTCCATCCTACGTAAAGCCGGGCGAGTTCACCGGATTATTCCCGCTCACTCCTGGGCGCTTGGCCGATGATGTGGACCCTTGGACCATAGGGCAACCGGATCACCCGATTGTCCTCCACTTCACCGCCTAAAACCCACATGAATAGTCTTTTCGCGTCGTTGAGTTCCGGGTCCATTGGTATGCCGTATTCTTCTTTCTGCATCGACTCGTCGTAGAGGCCGATGCAGCCGTGGGAGGCTGGATAGCCTGGCATGTCCCGTCCGTGGATCCAATAGGAGACGCCTTCCCGATTCACATGGAAGCGCAGCGCGTAGTTCATCGGATAGGGTCGATCCGTCCCTTCGATGGTATAGAGATCGGATTGATGTTGCAGATGGGCAGCCGTCAGACGGAACTTTCCTGTGGGCGTTTCGTTGAGTCCATTCCCTGAAGCGATGGGAGCCGCGAAGCGAAGGGCTCCATATTCATAGGCTCCGAGAAACTGCTCCGTGAGATCGATCAGAATGAATTGCTCGTCTCGCTCTGCAACCGGATAGAACAGGGGAAGAGGAGTAAAGGATGTGAGATCCTCCAGCCTCATTGGAACTTTGATGGGCACGCTTGAATGTGCATGGCGCCGATCGATCCGATTGAATCGCGCCACATATACCCAGTTCTCGCCAAACATCGTCTCCAGCGATTTGCCGTGCGGAATGACACGGCAATCCCACTCGACCGTCGCATCACTCAGATAATGAATCTCACAGGGACCGCGATACTTCTTGGAGGATTCAGCTTGCGCGGAAGTGTGAAAAGCCATGACCATCATCACGGTCACAGCAACCAGCGAACTCCAGAACGCCTTGAGCATAGTAGCGGACATATTCGATGTATTTCTGAGCAAGGCGGCACCGAACAGATACAGTAGCACCCGCAGGATGCTCAAAATGACATCCCAGCAAGGCCGCAGGGAGCTCGGCAACCGAAGCGTACCCTTGGGGTACGTTGCAGGGAGACGAGCGACTGAGAACGACAATTGAGGAAACGCGCGTCTCGACGCGCCGGGGTTGGGCGGGTGAGAAGGTCGTCATTTTCAGCATCCTGTTAAGACCAGTACTGCGATGCTTTCATATACCCATACAATAGATCGCGCCGTGCCAGAATACCGACGAGCTTGCCGTTCCGCACGACCGGTACCCGCGTGATATACCGATCCTGGAAAAGATTCGCGACCTGCTCCAGCAGCATATTCTCAGTAGCGGTCACCGGGTTGCTGCTCATGAGTTCGACAGCCATGATCTTTCGCAAATCCCGGCCATCGATCATCGCCTGAAGCAGATCATACTCGCTTATCAGACCGACCAAGGTCCGGTCCTCTTCCACCACCGGCAGGCTGCCGAAGTTCCGCTGGGTCATCATGCGGCTGATGGACAAGGCATCGGCCCTGGAGCCACAGGTAAAGACCGCGTCCTGCATCAATTGCCCCACCGTCAAGGATTTGGGATCGCAAGCCGCCGCAAGAAACTCCGTTTGTCGCATAGTCCCTCCTTTCTCTATCCTCTATTTGCGTGATGCTCAAAATGACCGCGGCTCTCACCCGCCCAACCCCGGCTGGTATTTCACCCGCCCGCCCTGAGTCTGCCAAGACAGACTCTTTGCCCTGGGACGCGCCGCTCCGCAGGCAAGGGCCTTCCAATGCTCTTTACATCTCTTCAAGGGAGTGGCCAAGGCTGCCCTTTCTGCGCGCGTCGAACGACATACATCGTTCCCTCCAAGCTTGCTCGTTATATCTCTAGGGATGGGGGCTGATTGATCTTCCACTGCGCGCGTCCAACGAGCGCCTTCCGAGGCAGCGCGTTGCGTGAGCACAGAAGATCATCAGGCCCCATCCCCCGCCCCTATCTGCGAGCAAGAAGGGCACCTGGCCGCTCCCTTCCCATCCTTCTGAAGCCGCGAGCAGAGGGGACTCACCGGACCATCCCTCTCCCTTCTTGGGGTCATCTTCAGCATCCTTCTACGCTCGGCCTGCTGCGAGGTAAGCACGCAGAACGTCGCGACGGGCGATGATTCCGACAAGTTTGTCCTTGACATCCACTACCGGCACCCGAATCAAATCGCTGGCTCTGAACACATGAATCAGCGTCGGGAGTATGGTCTCCGGGTGGACCGAATAGGGGTTGCACGTCATGATGTCAGCGGCGGTAACAGCGCCCAGCTTGTGCCCATCATCCAATGCAGCCAGTAGATCATGTTCGCTGACGATCCCCAGAAGTTTATCTTTGGTATCCACCACCGGCACGGCCCCGAACCCCTCGATCATGAGCGACGCAATAACGTCGCCTTTCGTCTTGAGATGGGCAGACTGCACCATTTTCTGCATCACCTGTTTGACCGTCATCTCGCCAAAGTCCTTCTTCCTATCTGTCCTGGCCTTCTTCTTTGTCTTCGCCTTCCTCTTCGTCGGCATGGATGTCCTCCTCACTCTGGTTTGTTTAGTTTGTTTGGTCTATTTGGTTTTGGGGTTCAACGAAACGAACCAGATAAACCAAACAAACTAAATAAACCAGCTAGACTGACCCTATTCACCACAGTGCTGTTCCCCTCTCTGCTGCAAAACGCCGCACCATTCATTGGAGCCACTCTACTGATTCTCTCCGCAACTCCTTGGAATAGGGCTGATTCTTCTTCTTTACTCCCCTGTGTCACAGGCACATGCAATGCAGTTCTGATACCGGGAGTCGCCAACTGGTTGTTTGCCGTCGTCGTCATTGAAGAAGGGAGCTGTCATGCGAATTCTTTGTGCAGTGGATGGATCTGAATGGTCTCAATGGGGGGTGCAAGCACTCGAAGCGCTCGCAGACCGTGAGCCGGAGGATGTGACGCTTCTCCATGTGGTCGATTTATCGGCCCTCCAAGCTGGCAGAGGCAAGAATCCCGTGGCTGAAAAGCGCGCTTTGGGTGCCATGGAGAAGGCCGGTACGATGCTCCTCCGCGAAGCAGAGCGATCGGCTCGAGTCGCCCTCGGACAGGCCGCGACCGGCCCTCGCACAACATACCACCCGGTCTTAGCCCACGGCCCCCTCGCCCGGACGATCGCGCGACAGGCGCAGCGGGCGAGGGCCGACCTCATCCTCATTGGATCCCGCGGGATAAGCGACATCGAAGGATTCTTGTTGGGAAGCATTTCTCGGCAGGTCGCATCGATTGCCCCATGCTCCGTCCTCGTTGTGAAACAGCCGATCCATCAGCTAACGCGCGTGACCCTCGCGGTCGATGACTCGAAACCGTCCCGAGCCGCCGCCCGATTTCTTCGCTCCCGTATTCTTCCGGAATCTGCTATCACCACCATCCTCTCCTCTGCCGAAAGACCTGTGACCGACTTGGCTGTTCGGTACCTGTCCAAATCCCAGATCGAAGAGTTGGAGCAGCCGGTCGTCGAGCGAGCCACACGACTGGTGACATCATTGCGGGACGATTTCCTGAAAGAGGGCTACGCCGTAGAGACGGACGTGCAGATGGACCACGTGATCGACACCATTGTCAGACATGTGGAGGCAACTCATACCGATCTCTTGGTGATCGGATCTCGCGATTTGACCAAGAACGAGCGGCTCCATCTGGGGAGCGTCTCGGAAAGTCTCCTGAGACATGCCCCCTGTTCCGTCCTGATCGTGCGAGGCCGGCGTGCCTGACCTCGACGAGCCACAGCTCCACCAACTGCCGGTTGGTGAGGTCTTCAAGCAACTGGGAAGCAGGGAAGGCGGCTTGTCGCCCGAAGAGGCGAAGCAGCGACTGAGTCAGTATGGACCCAATGTCCTGGAGGAACCAACTCGCTATTCACTGATTCGGGAGTTTCTCCACCAGTTCACCCACTTCCTGGCCATTTTGCTCTGGATTGCCGCAGGGCTGGCTTTCACAGCAGAATTCATGAAGCCCGGCGAAGGGATGGCCACACTCGGCTGGGCAATCATCGGTGTGATCGTCATCAACGCCTCCTTTGCCTTCTTTCAGGAATATAAGGCGGAGCGGGCGGTCCATGCCCTCCACCGACTCCTCCCTGCCAGGGCATGGGTACTGCGAAACAACCAACCACATGACGTATTGCGGAGCGAGATCGTGCCGGGAGACCTGCTCGTGATCGAGGAGGGAGAACAGATCCCTGCCGACGCCAGGCTCGTCGAGGCAGCCGACATGCGTGTCGACCTCTCCTCTCTCACGGGCGAATCCCAACCGAAGCGGCGGATAGCGGAGCCGGTCACCGATGGACATCTCCTGGACATCCCCAATCTCGTATTTGCCGGCACCCCCGTGCTCTCCGGCAGAGGCAGGGCAGTGGTGTTCGCCACCGGTATGCAGACGGAATTCGGCAAGATCGCCCGCCTCTCGACAGGGATCGATACAGGTCTCAGCCCGCTGCAGAAAGAAATCGTGAAGGTCACCCATGTGGTCGCACTGCTATCGCTCGCCATGGGCGGGGTCTTTTTCGCCATCGGCCTTTCTGTAGGCTTGGGTTTCTGGATCAGCGCGATCTTCGGGATCGGCATTATCGTGGCGAACGTGCCGGAAGGACTGCTCCCCACCGTGACGCTGGCCTTAGCGTTAGGCAGTCAGCGCATGGCCAAACGCCACGCGCTCATCAAGCAACTGACGTCCGTTGAAACGCTCGGTTGCACCACCGTCATCTGCACGGATAAGACCGGGACGCTGACCGAGAACCGGATGCGCGTGGCACGGTTCTATATGGACCATCTCGAAATCGGGGTGCAGGAAAGCTGTCTGGTGATCGCCGGACGCGTGACCAGCGCGATCGAGGCCGAGGAATATGCGCCGCTCTTCGATGCGATCATCCACTGCCACAATGCCAAGCGCGTACGGCGGACCGACGGCCGCCCTACCATCACTGGCGATCCAACCGAAGTGGCCCTGGTCGAGTTCGCACAGGATCACGGACTCCTCCACCAAGAACCGCTGCCCCGGATGGGCGAGCTTCCGTTCGATGCAGATCGGAAGCGCATGTCCACCCTCCATTGGCGCGAGGGCCGACTCGTGGCCTTCGTGAAGGGAGCGCCGGAATCTCTCGTACCCCTCTGCAATGAGATGCTCCACCACAATGCCCGCTCCCCGATAAGTCAGGAAGACCGCCTCCGCATCATGGAACAAAGCCGTATCTTTGCGCACCAGGCCTATCGGGTCCTGGCTGTGGCCATGCGAGACATTGAGCAGGGTATCGAGAAGCTGGACATCGACCAGGTGGAACAGAACCTCACCTTCCTCGGCCTCGTGGCGATGATAGATCCCCCGCGCCACGAAGTGCCGGAGGCCATCGCGCGCTGCCGCCAGGCCGGCGTCCGCACCATCATGATCACCGGCGACCATCCGCTCACGGCCCTGGCCATTGCCCGTCAGATCGGACTGGCGCCGGACGAGTCCCGCGCTGAGTCGGCAGGATACTGTCCCGTGATCGAAGGACACCAGGTCGAAACGATGAACGACGAGGCTCTCCGTCTGCTCCTCACACCCACCAGCCCTGGCGAGGCCGAGCCGGTCTTCGCGCGCATGGCCCCCCGGCACAAGATGCGTGTCGTGTCGGTGCTGAAAGACCTGGGCGAGGTAGTGGCCGTGACGGGCGACGGGGTGAATGACGCTCCAGCCATCAAGAAGGCCGACATCGGCATTGCGATGGGCATCGCCGGAACCGATGTGGCAAAAGAAACGGCGGACATGATCTTGCTCGACGACAACTTTGCGACCATCGTCAATGCCATAGAAGAAGGCCGGGCCGTCTACGCCAACATCAGAAAATTCTCCACGTACGTGCTGGCTAGTAACGTGCCAGAGATCGTCCCCTATCTGGCGTATGGATTCCTGGGAATTCCGCTGGCACTGACGGTCCCGCAAATCCTCGCCGTGGATCTCGGTACCGACATGGTTCCGGCCTTGGCCCTGGGTGCCGAAAAGCCCGATGCCGGCATTATGGCGACCCCCCCGCGCCCGCGCACGGAACGGTTGATGAACCTGCCGCTCCTCCTGCGCGCCTATGTCTTTTTGGGGCTGATCGAAGCCGGAATCGCCATGGGTTCATTCTTTTTATTGCTCCTGACGCAAGGATGGACCTGGGGCACGCCGCTTGACTGGTCTGATCCACTCTACAAACAAGCCACCGCCGCCACCTTCGCCGCCATCGTCGTCGCCCAGGTGGCGAACGTGTTCGCCTGCCGATCGGACCGAGCATCGCTCTTCCGACTCGGCTGGTTCAGCAATCCATTGATCTTCTGGGGAATCGCGACAGAACTCGTCGTCCTGGCCTTGATCATCTATACCCCCTGGGGTAACGAAATCTTTGGAACCGGTCCCTTGCCTCTCTGGATCTTCGGACCGCTCGCTCTGGGAGCCCTTGGTCTGTTATTCGCAGAAGAATGCCGTAAGATCATCATGAACCGATTTACGAACAGCCGCGCCGGCGGAGTCACGCGACGGATTGACACAGCATGACAGCTCACCCTCAAGATCCGATCCGTCAGGTCTCTGTCACCGAGGTCATCTCCCACGGGTCCTCCTCAACCCCGGCTCGCCATTCGTCGAGTGGCTCGCCCGATCACGAGCATCAGCTCCCCGCTTCGATACCGGTGATCGCACCTCCTAGGAGACGCAGCCCTGCACCCCGGCTGATCGGCATCATGATTCTGCTCGCGATCACAGGAGCGGGAATCTGGTATTGGTGGACCGCCGGCCCCCCGCCCGTCCACTACAAAACCGCTCTGGTCGATCGAGGCCCCATTACTGCGATCGTCACTGCCACCGGCACGGTCAATCCGGTCATGTCGGTGCTAGTGGGTAGTCAGGTCTCAGGCAAAATTGCCCAACTGATGGCGGACTTCAATTCCGTGGTTACGAAGGGCCAGGTCCTGGCTACGATCGATCAGCAGCCGTTCAAAGCACGGGTGAGCCAGGCCCGCGCCGCCCTGAAGATCGGGCAGGGCAATCTGGCAAAGGCAAAGAACATGGCGAATCAGCGAAAACTCGAGTTGGATCGCATGGCAACCCTGCGCCGACAACAATTCATCTCCCAGGCGGATTTCGATCTCGCTGCCACAAACTTCCGCGACGCCCAGGCCCAGGTCGAGGTCGCACAGGCGCAGGTGGATCAAGCGACAGCCACGTTGGCCTCAGCCGAACTCGATCTCGGCTACACGACGATCTACTCGCCCGTAAACGGGATCGTGGTATCCCGCAACGTCGATACAGGCCAAACCGTCGCCGCCAGTTTCCAAACGCCGACCCTGTTCATGATCGCCCAGGACCTGACGCAGATGCAGGTGAATGCCAACGTGAGCGAATCCGACATCGGCGGGGTCGCGGAGGGCAAGCAGGCCAGCTTCCGCGTGGATGCCTATCCCAAACAGTTCTTCGAGGGCACCGTGACACAGGTGCGCAACGCGCCCATCAGCATCCAGAACGTGGTGACCTACGACGTGGTGATCGCCGTCGACAATCGGGAACTCAAGCTCAAACCGGGAATGACAGCGAACGTGACGATCGTGACGGCCAAGAAGGAGAACGCTCTGCGCGTACCGAACGGAGCATTGCGCTTCCGGATGCCCGGAGTCCCGGTGGACCGCAAGGTGACGCAGGTGTGGGTGATAGATCAGGAGGAGCACGTTCGTCAGACGGCCATCACGACCGACATCGCCGACTCCCTCTCCACAGAAATCACCGAAGGGGCGCTGAAGGAAGGGGACCGTGTGATCCTGGGGATTGAGACGACGGAAGAACAGGCCCAAAAGAAGCTGCCGCCTGGCTTCGAGGGCTCTCCGAAGGTGAGATAAAACTGGTTTGTTTGGTTGATTTAGTTTGTTTAGTTTCTTTGGTTTGAGCCTGACGCACCCAATAATCCAGACAAACGAAACAAACCAGATAAACACTTCACCTGCACACCATGTCTTTTCTCTGGCTCACGATCTTATCCGCCCTCCGTATCCTCCGCCGGAACCCGTTGCGCGCCGGCCTGACCATGCTGGGTATCATCATCGGCATCGGCGCCGTCGTTGCGATGGTCAGCTTGGGTCAGGGCGCCACCGCCTCCGTCCAAGCTGAAATCGCCAGCCTGGGCACCAACGTGATCATCATCGTGCCAGGAGCTACCACCGTCGGGGGCGTGCGCGGCGGACTCGGTTCTGTTTCGACCTTGACGGTCGATGATGCGGAGGATATTCAAAAGAAAGTCGCCGGTGTGGCGATGATGATATATGGCTCACGGTCGGTCCTGCAGGTCATTCGCGAGAACAAGAACTGGAGCACCGTTGCCCTCGGGACGACGCCTGAGTTCACCGACGTCCGCAGTTGGCCGGTTGCCGAAGGCAACTTCTTCACACAGTCCGATCTGGATTCCGCCGCGAAAGTCGTCGTGCTGGGGAAAACTGCGGCCCAGAATCTATACGAAAGCGATGAAGAGATCGTCGGCAGCGAGATCCGCATCCGCAACGTCCCGCTCCGGGTGATAGGCATTCTCACGCCCAAAGGCCAGTCGATCACGGGCCAGGACCAGGACGACCTTGTGGTCCTTCCATTTTCCACTGCCGAACGCAAAGTCCTGGGCACGAAATTTCTCGGTACCGTAGGGATCATCCTCGTGGCCACTCAAACGCGGCACGACATTCCCGTTGCGGTAGGCGACATCAAGGATCTCTTGCGAACCAGGCATCGGCTGCAGCAATCTGAAGAAGACGACTTCACCATCCGCACGATGGAAGACATCGCCAAGACCACCGCCGGCACGAGCCGGACCATGATGTTCATGTTGATGAGCATTGCCTCGATCTCGCTGATCGTCGGCGGGATCGGCATCATGAATATTCTCTTGGTGTCGGTCACGGAGCGGACAAAGGAAATTGGGCTTCGCATGGCTGTTGGCGCGAAACGCAAGCATATCCTGCTCCAATTTCTGACCGAAGCGATCATCATGACCGCGATCGGTGGAGCGCTCGGCGTCGGCGCCGGGATCGGGATGGCACACCTGCTGACCACCATGATCGGCTGGCCGGCCATTATCTCTCCGGAAGCCGTCATCATTGCATTTTTCTTTTCCCTGGTCGTGGGCATCTTCTTCGGTCTCTATCCCGCGAACAAAGCGTCGAAGATGAACCCCATCGAGGCGTTGCACTACGAGTGAGGTCCACCACACACATGGCACCCATCGCGCAGAATCAGGACATTGGCAGACGACTGCAGGAAGTCGCACAGCTCCTGGAGAATCAGGGAGCGAATCGGTTTCGCGTGCGGGCCTATCGCGCGGCAGCGGAGACGATCGAACGCTTGACAGTTCCCGCCGCAGAGATCGCACAGCAACAGGGCACGGACGGGCTGCAATCATTGCCGGGTATCGGGGTGAGCCTCGCGCGCTCCATTCACACCCTCGTCGTCACCGGGCGACTGCCCATGTTGGATCGCCTGCGCGGCCGCATGGACCCGGTCTCGCTCCTCGCCTCCATTCCAGGGATCGGTCCGGCCCTCGCCCATCGGCTGCACAACGATCTGCACATTGAATCGTTGGAACAACTGGAAATGGCGGCGCATGACGGACGATTAACAGACATCGAAGGGATCGGCCCGAAGAAACTCCAGGGCATCGTCGACTCCCTCACTGCTCGATTAGGGCGGGTTCGGAAGCTGCCTCAAGTAGCCGGGCCAAAGCCAATCCTTGAACCTCCTGTCGACGAATTGCTGGACGTGGATAGAGAATATCGCGAAGCAGCCAAGGCCGGCAGACTGCAGCGAATTGCGCCGCACCGGTTCAATCCGGAGAAAGAGGCCTGGCTACCGATCCTCCACACCCAACGAGGCGCCCGCCACTATACCGTGCTGTTCTCGAACAGCGCCCTGGCCCATCAGCTCAAGAAAACGCGCGACTGGGTCATCCTCTACTACGATGACGACCACGGCGAACGCCAATGCACCGTGATCACAAGCCATCAAACCCCATTCAGTGGGAAACGAATCGTACGGGGGCGGGAAGAGGACTGTGCCTCCTACTACCAGTCTTATAAGGCCATGAGCGCAGAAGCAACATGATCCGGATGCCGGGACAGAGTTACCAGGGCCCGCTTCCTCCCCTGACGGATGAACAACGGGCGCTGGAGAAGGAACTCCGGTCTCACGTACAGATGCTCGCCGGGCAGATCGGTGAGCGCAATGTCGTTCACCACGAGAGGCTCATCATGGCGGCGGACTATATCCGGACGACGCTTGCCGGTGCCGGCTACGAAGTTCGCCGGCAACCCTACGAGGTAGCGGGGAAGATCTGTGAGAACCTTGAAGCGGAAGTGCTGGGTAGCCGGAGACCAGGTGACATCATCGTCATCGGCGCGCACTATGATTCGGTGCAGGGGAGTCCCGGTGCCAACGATAATGCAAGCGGCGTGGCAGCGATACTCGGCTTGGCTCGTGCATTCGCGAAGACCACGCCGACCCAGACGCTGCGATTTGTCTTATTTGCCAACGAAGAACCGCCGTTCTTTCAAACCGAACACATGGGAAGCCGCGTCTACGCCAAGCGCAGCCGCGAGCGTGGCGAAAAGATCGTTCTCATGCTCAGTCTGGAGACCATCGGGTACTACTCAGACGAGCCAGGGAGCCAACATCTCCTCTTCCCATTGAATCTCATCTATCCCTCTACCGGGAACTTCATCGCCTTCGTCAGCAACGTAGAGAACGGGCGCCTGGTGAGACAGCTCGTAGGATCATTCCGCCAACGGGCTCAATTTCCCTCGGAAGGAGGAGCCCTGCCGGGATTGACTCCCGGCGTCGGATGGTCGGATCATTGGGCCTTTTGGGAGGAGGGATTCCCGGCAGTGATGGTGACCGACACAGCCCCCTTTCGCTACCCCGCCTACCATTCGCACAACGACAGGCCCGAGCTCGTTCAGTACGAACGGATGGCTCGCGTCGTCTCCGGCCTGCAGGCTGTTATTCTGGAGATAGAGAATGCACTAAGGTGAGAACAGACGAAGGCCTTCCAGCTTTCCCCGCTGTGCCCAAAGGGGAACCGTCAGACTGTCCTTTACTGCGCGCATCGAGCGAGCACATT
The DNA here is from genome assembly GCA_016219645.1 of Nitrospirota bacterium. NCBI lineage: Bacteria > Pseudomonadati > Nitrospirota > Nitrospirota bacterium. The sequence goes on along the minus strand of JACRLR010000015.1, from coordinate 64,060 downwards.
CTGATCGTGCGGTTTCGGCAAAGAAGAAGGATGGTGTTGCACCCGAACCTGACACAGAAAGGGCAGCCTGGGTGAATCCCGAACTGCGCGCGCCGAACGACCACTGTAAATGGTCCCTCCGAACTTGCTCTTTGCTTTTCCCCCTGGCGCGGGGCGGATGGAACGGATATGCGGTGAGGCTCGCGCCATAGCGGGCGCTGCCAATTAGGAAGCTGAATCGATGCCGACTGCCCCACCTCCTGACTCGCCCCTGCTTACCCCTATTCTTCTGCCTGAACCCCAGGGCGATAGGTGCCATACACATAGACGGGGATCGACAGGTGGCCGAGATGTTTTTCCATCAGCGGCTTCACGTCTTTCCAGTCGAGTCCCCCCACCCCGGTAGCCAAGCGTGGAAGCGCGACTGTCTTAAACTTCTCAGCCTCGATCAACTTACACAAGGCTTTGAGACAGTGGTTCACGTTCTCGATCGTGGCTCTGCCTGGCTTGCCTCCGTGACTGGCGGCAGGCTCCTGCGTAAACAGATTGACAATTCGAACGCCCCCGACACCGGCCCAGGTCCACAATTCTCCGGTCTTGGGAGTAAAGGTCTGAGAGTAATGCCGGAAATCCTTATACATTGCCGGCCACCGTTCTCTGAGCGCCAGAGCTAACCCGTTTGCAAAGTTGTCGTTCGGGGCGACACCGTGCGCCAGAGCCTCTGCCTTCGTCAACAAGATATCTCCTGCCACTTCCCTCAACATATGACGACTCCTCCATTTCGTGATTCTGAACGTGCATTCCCTACGAGAATAAGATGAGTCTCTCTCGCTCTGTCATCGAACGACGAGCACGGAACAGTTCGCCTGCTGCACCACCCTTGTCGATACGCTCCCGAGGAGGAACCGCGCAACGGCGCCCAGCCCTTTGGCTCCCATTACAATCAGATCGGCATGTTGCGTTGAAGCCACCTGCATGATCTCTTCAGCAGGTTTCCCAAACTTGCACAGCGGTTCGGCTGTAAATCGCGCCTTGACCAACTTCTGGACGCTCAGGTCGAGTAATTTACGGTTTGCCTCCTCCAGCCCCGGATACTTGACGGGCGGCATCACATGGACCACGCTCACATGAATCGGCACGCGCCCGCCCTTACCGGCCGAACGATTCGGCGAAAATTTAGCCAACACAAAGGCCAGCGCCTTGGCCGAAGCGTTCGATCCATCGGTCGCCAAGATGATCCTCCGCAATGGCGCTGCTTCGCCCTTAACGACCAGCACCGGGCAGGTCGCATGATGGATAAGATTCGTTGACACGCTGCCGAGCATGAAGCGGTCGAGTGCGTCGAGGCCCTGACTGCCCACCACCAGAAGCCCATCTCGCTTTGGCGCACGCTTCAAGATCGTCGGCGCAACCGGCCCCTGTACTTTGAGGACCCTGCCCTTGAGCCTCAGCGCCGCCAACTCCTCTGTCGCCTCCTTGAGAGTTTTCGCCGAGCGAGTTTCCATGCGCTGAATTTCTTCCTGGAAGTACCGTTCGGTTCCCGCCATTACCGGTTGCGAGAGAAATGGCGCACGAAGCGCGGCGACATCCAGCACATGCAGCACTTTCACTTTCGGCGGTTTCACGAACGGCAGCGTGGCCACCCAGTTGAGGCCCCATCCCCCATACCTCGATCCATCAGTCGCCACGAGCACGTTCATGCCACGCCTCCTTGTTGAATCAACATCATAGCCGCCCCGTCCCGCATTGGGAAATGCCGCCGCACATTCGCGCTGAGACTGTTGCAAGAGGCCCTACACATAAGACAGGTGAGTCTGTCATGCGAAGTTCGTGGGCACAACAACCGTGCGCGAGAGAATGGTGAAAAAGCCTGTCCAGCAAGGCCGCAGCGAGTGAAGCAGGCTGAGGTCGAGGTTAAGGTTGAGCAAAGATCTGACTTTCCTCTCTCAACCTTAGCCTAAGCCTTGACCTTCCCTTAAGCTGGAGGGCTTTTGCGACATTCTCACACTGTCACCGAACGACGAGCACGGAACAGTTCGCATACTGGACCACCCTCGTCGACACGCTCCCGATGAGAAACCGGGAGACGGCATCCAACCCCTTGGCCCCCATCACGATCAGATCGGCATGGTGTTTAGTAGCCACCTCCATGATCTCTTCCGCAGGCTTCCCAAGCTGACACACTGGCTCAGCCGTAAATCCCGCCTTGACCAGCTTCTGTACGCTCTGATCGACCAGCTTGCGCCCCGCCTCCTTCACCTCCGGGTACCTCATGAACGGCATCACATGGACCACGCTCACGTGAATCGGCACATGCCTTCCCTTGCCGTTCGAACCATCCGGCTGAAACGTGGCCCGCACAAACTCCAACGCCTTGGCCGATGCGGGTGACCCATCGATCGCCAAGGCGATCCGCTTCAACGGAACCGCCTCACCTTTGATCACCAGCACCGGACAGGTTGCATGTTGGATGAGCTTCGTCGACACGCTGCCGAGCACGAAACGGTCAAGGGCGCCGAGGCCCTTATTGCCCACCACCAGGAGCCCGCCCTGTTTCGGTGCATGCTTCAAGATCGTCGACGCGACCACCCCCTGCTCTCTGAGGACCGTGCCCTTGAGCTTCAGCGACGCCAACTGTTTCTTGGTGTAGGCAATGGTTCTGGCCGAGCGCGCTTCAATACGCTGCATCTCTGACTTTGTCCGGAACGGTAGACTGTGTACGGCTCGATCGAGCACATACAGCGCCGTCACTCGCGGCGGCTCGACGAACGGCAGCTTGGCCACCCAGTTCAGCCCCCATCGTCCATACCTCGATCCATCTGTCGCAACAAGCACATTCATCGTGCGCATCCTTTCGATTGAGTTCCTATCGCATTCAACACCACTTGCTGAAACGATCCTGAAAGGCCCCCGGCGACAGCCCCACGAGGGCGGCGTAGCGGCCCAATGCCACAGGATCCTTGAAGTCTTCGTCAGAGAGCCGAATCATATATCGACGCGCGATCTGGTACGACTGGGCCGTGACATCCACCATCCTCACTCTTGCCCGACCGCTGACAGGATCAACCATCTCTTTGAAAGGAATCGGCATGAACTGTCCATTTTGGATCGAGACCATGGCCGCCGTGCCCCCATCGAGAAGGAACTGCGCCGCACAATAGCCGAGGTCGCGGGTATATTCCATGTCGAACGGAATCGGGTCAGCACAGCGCAATTCATACCCGACATTCTTGGCGACGATCGTCGTGACAAGCCCCAAGGCCTTCATGCCCCTCATCACTTCTCGCCGGAGCACATCGCCGATATCTACGTCTGCTAATCGCAGATTGCCATGTTCATCCCGCTCGACATGGTCCAATCCACCCAGATCTCGCGGGTCAAGCATCTCGATCAATCCTTCCGCCAAGACGATCACCCCGTCAGAACGCCCCTCACTGAGCCGCTTGATCATCGTCCCGATCACCAGATCCACCAGACGTTGGAGCCTCACAGGCCGCTCCTCAAATTCCTCAGGGATGATGGTGAGAGTCGCGCCTGCTGCCTTGCCGATTCCGAGGGCCAAATGGCCGGCTTTGCGCCCCATGGTGACGGCGAAGTACCAGCGCGACGTGGTATGGGCGTCCACCATAAGATTCTTGACGATCTCGACTGCCACATGCCGGGCCGTTTGAAAACCGAACGTCGGAATGCCATGAGGAAGATCGAGGTCATTGTCGATGGTCTTCGGCACATGCACGATTTGCACGAGCCCGGTCACCTGCTCTTCCAATTTGAGCGATGAGAAGGCTGTATCGTCTCCGCCTATGGTCACCAGACCTGTGATACCCAGCCTCTTCATTGAGGATAAGACGTTGGCAAGAGATTCGGCCCTCTTCGTCGGATTCGCCCGCGAGGTACCAAGACAAGACCCTCCTCGAAAGTGAATACGACTGACTTCTTCGATCGAGAGTGGCTTGACGTGGCTGACATTGTCTTCCATGAGCCACTTAAATCCGTCGATGATACCGACGACCTCGCAGCCGCCGAGGATACTGCGGATCGTCACCGCGCTTATGACACTGTTGATTCCAGGGGCCGGTCCGCCCCCGACCAGGATGCCGACGGTCGTTTTTTGCAACGTCATCCCTGCTTCTAAAATTTTGCCCAGCGGCCTTCCAACTTTTTCATAATCTGCGGCATAGTTGTATACTCCATCTCCTCAAGAGGCAACCGGTGCGGCTCAAAGGGACCATGCATGCGCATCACATCTGCTATCCGATTGGCATCCCGCCGCGCTTCATCGTAGGACGGATCGTCGAACATGTCGCGCGGCCCAATGAGTCGTCCGTCGGCTAACTGAAATCCGACACAGGCCACGCGCGGAGGGCCATCGAACCGGGTCGGCGTCGCTTGCTTCACCGACACCGGCATCAACGGCCCGTAGTGCGAGCCTCGCATCCAACCCTCGATAATCCAGGGATAGCGAAACGGATCCAGCACTTCTCCGACCGCGGGGAAATTCTGCTGCGCCCGCACGATCATGACCGGGTCGTCCTTGCCGACATACTTTCCCGCAATGAGCGAGAGCCGTTCCGTCGACGAGGCGGCAGCAATGGTCCCGTCTGCACGGGAGAAGACATGTTTGACTGTATACTTTCCTGGCGACCCGATAAACATCAGCATGTCGTAGAGGTCTTCGGGGCAATCAAAAGTGATTTTCTTATGCTCACGGATATCGTGCACCTCGAATCGGAACCCCTGATGCAACGCCGGGGCAATCACGAGACCGGCGGTCGTGAAGGGGTCGGCAAACATCTTATAGAGAGGAAGATTCCAAGCGCCGGCTGAAGTTTTATCCGCCATAAAAATCAAGACCGGCTCTGATTTCCGTTCGATGATATCCATTTCGGCCACGCCAGGCCCTTGGCCCCTGACATTACCGCTGAAGGCATCGGAGAGGAGGTCCTGCCCTGCTCCATAGAGATGGAGATCCTTGGCCACCTGGGTGCCGCCTTCGAAGGTCTCCCAGGCGAGGCGATGGATTACTTCGCTATCGACGCCATATCGGTGCGTCATGATGAGCTGCAAGTCATCCCCGCAGGCTGTCACATGATAGTCCACGAGCATCCCGCTTGTTTTGGCCGTCTCGAGTTGCCTGTGCGCACTGTCGATCAAAGCCGGATGGATCGCCGAGTGACCAACCCACCCGCCGATGTCTGCTTTGATGACGCTCACCGTGATGTTCTTCGGCTCCCGCTTGTTCGTCTCAACCGCCATGTGGCACCTCTCTCTGAGGGTGCGGGCTTGACCCGACAATCTGCCTTTTTCACTTTATCCGACGTTAGGCAATCAATGAATGAACCAACTCCTGCAGCCGGCCATTGATAGTCAGATGTATGGTCATTGCGATGTCCACCATTTCTGAACTCTCTACGGAGGAGGCTGAAGGAGCGGAAGGCTGAAGGCTATCAGCCTGTTTCGCTGGCTAGTGGCCTGCAGTGGGTGAACCACCATGCGGGCTGCCCATCATTCCCTGCATCCCTCCGTGCGCCCCTTGCATCTTAGTTCCATGGCCATCCTTCCCCTTCGCCCGTTGTTCCGGAGTCAGGATCGCGAGCGCATCGTGCCGGGATTTGAACGCCAACATCCGCCGTCCCACATCCAGCGCCCCGCTTTGCTTGACTTTGGCTTCGATCGCGGATAGGTCGGCCTTTTCATCTTCTACCAACGCCCGCAATTCCCGTTCGGCAATCTGGATCTCCGCGTCGATCTTGATCTGTCCACGATCGAAGTCCAATTCAATAGCCTTCAGCTTCTTCACCTGTTCCTCTGTCAGCCCGATTTCTTTCTGGTGTTTCAAGAGATGCTGGAGATGGTCTGCTGATGGGGCATTTTGTCCCGTGTGTCCCATATGCCCCATCATCATTTCACAACAGCCATGTTTGCCGGAATGCGCGTGTGAGCCCCCTTGTTCATAATCCGCCAGACTCGGCTGCGCACCCAATCCCAGCACGGCAATGAGGCCCACACCACTTATGAACACCTTCGTCTTCATCGCATCCTCCTTGGTTGGCCGGTGTTTCCACATATCTCGCCCTTCTCACTTACCTAGCAAATCTTGCAAATTTAGATCCTTAGCCCTTGCCGGAATTCCTCTCCGAAATGTTCAATCGCCGTCTCGACCGGATAGGGCGCTCGCCCTCCCAAGGCACAGAGACTGGCGGCTTTCATGGTCTCTCCGAGATCGGATAGGAGCAGGAGATCCTCCTCAGTTCCCTGCGCAGAACATCTGTTCCAGGGTAAGTCTCCTTTCAGGCCCGTTGTCTCCGACAGAAACGCGCAACTGATCTTGGATCGCACGAAGGACTAGATCACTGCGGTTGGCCACGCAGGATTCGCCCATACAGATCCGAATGAGGTGCCGACCGGCCGATTGAATCCGGAGATCCGAATAATAGGACAAGACCCCGGCAACCTGAGCATCCGATACACCGAGCACTCGCGCAATTTGGGGTATGGCACTCACTGGCACATGCCCTAGAGCAGACTGGACAGCCAGCAGCCCTTTGAGAATATTCGGTTTGTCCGGCGGCACAGGGCGGAAATTTTCGAGCACCTCGGCGAACCTGTCCTTGTACCGAATCGTCATCACGTCACCTCACAGACTGCAGAACTATTCAGGCTGCTCAAAAAGGCTGTCCTCGTCGTTCGTGAAACGTGAAACGTCCGAATCCAGAAACGAACGACGCTTCACGAGATACGCTTCACGGGTTCAATCGAGCTGCTGGCGGACTTTTTCAGCAGCCTGCTAGTCAAGTCCCACGTGGGCTCTCAGCTTGTTGTAGTCATACACCGCACGGCCCGTGCGCCTGACTCCAGGGTCATGGCATTCCATGTCGTCAATCAAAGCAGCGACCTGCGCACGACCTGCAGCTGAGGCTGCGACGTGACGAGGCATATGATCCCCAAGCGACGGACAGACCCGTTCCGCCCACTCTAAGTACAGGGTTTCTAAAAATCTGCTCAGAAGGACCCGATCCTCCGCCGCCGAAATGACCAAGGTCAGGGGCTCCTCGACGGCCAATTCTGACTCCTTGAGCTTCCGGGGTGGCGGGGTACTGATCTCGCCGCGAAAATGGAGAGAGAATCCGAACGTCGCAGCCAGCTTGTGCTTGACGGCATCGAGCCGCTCCCTCGAATCACACTCGACCCATAACTGGGTCGCAGTAAGGATCAGCCTTGCGACCACCGAGGGTTCAAGAGCCTCGAATGCTCCCCTCTGCACGAAGTACAGAGCCTTTTTCGAGGGGGAGGCTCCATCACCGGAAGGAACCGTCACCTCCCGCTCGAATCCTTCAAGGCTTGCGAGCGTGTCACCCATGTATGCGTACTCGCTATGATCGTACAGAGCCAAGGCATACAGGTAGGGTTGCCCCCCTTTCACCACATAACGAATACTCACCACCGCGTCGAGGAGCGCGGCAAGCCTCATGCGGGCGAAGGTCCAGAGTAAGACATGCCCATAGCGCTTGGCGAATTCCGGCCAATCGCCGAGTTCGAACGACCCGGATGAAATCTCCACCTGCCGCCGATAGTCGAGCGTCGCGTTCAGCAGGCCCTTGCCGTCCTCCTTGGCCAATATGATTGCGGTGCCTGCGATGACCGCCCGCTCCCATTCCACATCGCCAGGCTCGCGAATCAGCCGCGTCAATAACACTTGCCCCTGTTGCAACCCTTTGCTGAATTCTCCGTCCGGCACACGATAGACCCGGGCATCACCTATCGAGTGAAAGACCAGGCGCTTTTCCTGTTCGTCGACCGACAGGAATTCGGCCAGATCGAGATAGGAATGTTTCAGCGGGTCCAGCCACTCACGCTCTTCTTGCGGAATATGCTCTGTGATGATGTCGCGCAACTGCTCGATCAACGTCAGTTGTCCATCCTGCGGGTAGAAGTCGGCGTAGAGTATGAGATTGGCTAACTCCGTTTCCTCCGGCAGGGGGGACAAAAGCGCGCCCCCGCCCCTCTCAAGATAGGGCTGGAGGGCGAATCCCACTGCGATCTGCCGCTGGGCAACCATCCTCGGTTCCAACGAAAGGGATTCCAATCGGGTGAGCAGCGCATCGAGCGACGGGACAAGAGGTACCCAAAGGCCGGCTGTTGCTTCATTCGCGAGCTTCATGGATTTCTTCCATCACGATAGCCTCGGCATCAAGCCAGTCCTCGAGATCCTGCCCGTCTCGGTACCCTCGTTCTTGCCATAATTCATAGGCCTTTCGCGAAATACGATCCAGCATGCCGTCCGGCAGCTCAATAGCTTGTGGCGATGCCGCCAAGGGGGAACGCATCGAGGGTTTCTTTTTTATCGGGGATTTTACCGCACTTGTCATGACCGGCTCCTTGGTTAAGTGTGCGTTACGGGGGTGACTTCTGTCGAAATCACCCTACTACGGCCAGGTCCCAATTTTTGGCTGCGTACTGCAATGACAGGACAGAGCGCTTTTCGCAGGACTGCCTCCGCTACGCTGCCGGAGATGCTGTGCGAAATTCCACGCCGTCCGTGCGTCCCCATGACAATGAGATCACAGGGCAGGGTCTTGGCAGAATCCAGGATTGAATCGGCCGGAGAGCCGCCCCGTAACAGGGATTCCATCGGTACCTGGGAATCCCTGTGCGAGCATGTCAACTCTTCCAGTCGTTTCGTCCAACTCGCTCGTTCCTGGCCGCGTCTCTTGCTATCGCCGAAGCTAAAGTCCAAACCGTACGAGACTGGCTCCAGAACATGCAACAACACGAGGGAGGCCTTCGCCTGCTGCGCCACTACAACCGCGTACTCCAATGCATCGAGGGAGCAGTCTGAAAAATCGACCGGCATGAGGATCCTTTCGAGCGTGACCGGTCTCGACAGAGTACCTCTCTCCTCTGAGTCGGCCGGCTCCGTTCGCACCGTCAATACCGGGCAGGGAGCTCCTCGAATGACCCGCTCAGCGGTACTGCCCAACAAGATATGTGCGAGGCCGGTCTTCCCCCTGGTCCCTACGACGAGGAGATCCGAGTCCTCTGCCTTCGCGGCAGTGATCACCTCTTCACTCGGAATCCCCGTAGCCACTCTCGTCGTAACCGCAATGCCACGCCGCTCCGCACGAGCCTTGAGGTCGACTAACTGCGACGATGCCTGCTTGAGCAGCTCAGCCAAGTATTGCTGATTGACCGAGTAATCGGGATTGAGCCCCGGTAGAAATTCCGCGACGCTGAGCACTGTCAAAGAAGCCCTCCACGAACAGGCCATAAAACAGGCATAGTCTTCCGCCCGCTTGGCCCAGAGTGAAAAATCCGTGGCAAACAGGATTCGCTTAATCAAGGCACTCGTCTCCTTACCTTCCGACCCATAACGTCTGGCAGACAGCTGAAGAACTATTCCAGCATGGCAAAACTTCGACGGCGCACAGGCTGCTCAAAAAGGCCATCCAGCAAGGCCGCAGGCGAGTCGAAACCGGAGGCGTACCCTCTGGGGTACGTTGAGGATTTCGATGAGCCGAGAACGACGCTGGTGGACTTTTTCAGCAGCCTGCATATTGTTTACACTGCCTCCGCGCTGAGCAAGAGCAGCTCACCCGCCATATTCGGATGGATGGAGCAACGGAACTCATATCGGCCAGGCCGTGACAGGTTAAACCGAATCACCGTATCCCGTTTGGGGTCGAGATAGACTCCCCCGAGGCCTCGCCCATAGACAATCACTCCGTCCTTCTCGATCTGGGTGGGCAGGCCCTCAAACATAGCCGACCCAAAATCGTGCCGTTCGGCATCCTCATTCCTGACCTTAATGACTGTGGGAAATCCGAGACGGAGCACGTCCTGTTTGGTCACGAACTTGAAATCTTTGATCGTGACCTGGACGACCTGCTCCGACTGCGAAAACACCGGCCCTGCGGTCTCCCACCAAAACCAGCCAGTGATGGCAAGCACCAGAAGCCATCCCTGCTGCGCTTTCCGACTTGTCATGCTTACCTCCCTTTCAACGTATGCTCGACTGATCGCCTCGGCTTGGACAGCAATGGAACAGTCAGCACCGGACACCCAGCGGTTCGTACCACTTTTTCTGCGGTACTGCCGAAAAAAATCTTATCCACGTTCCCTGAACGCCCGCCGTAACTCCCCATCACCACTAGATCCACTTTTTCGATCCGGGCTGTCTTCGCAATCTCCACAAACGGGCCGCCCTCTAAGATGATTCGTTTCACAGCCACACCTTTGGCTGCCTCCAATTCAAGCAATCGCCGCACATTCAGTCGCGCATGATGCCGCAGCCGACGCTTCTGGCCTTGCGCATCTGAGGGCACCGCCAATAACCCCAGCTGATTGAAGGTCGCCAGTGCACTCGTGTCGACTACATGTAACAGCAGCAACTCCGATTGAAATGTCTTGGCAAGAGTGAGCGCGACGCGAAAGGCTTCTTCCGAGCAAGGAGAAAAATCTATCGGCACAAGAATCTTTCTAAAAAGCGACTCCGCCATGCCACCCCTCCAAGAGTTTGACTCATTCCCTGTATCCCCTGTATCAGCAAGGCCGGTGCCATCCGATCTAGGCTGAAGGCTGAAGGCTGATAGCTTGATGGAATCAGAGAATTTCTCTCTCCTGCCGGACCTTAAGCCATCAGCGGTCGGTTTCTCGCATGTCAGGCGGGGGTGTCCTGCTACAGTTTGGCCTTTCTCTCTGTGGCAAAAGGCAACAGATTCCTCTTCGTTCCTTATGACTCACGTTTCACGCTTCACGTTTCACGCTTCACGAGGCTATTACGGAAACGGCACCGGACTTGCTGGTCTCTGTGTAACGCAACGGAGCACGCATCTATGACAAGGACACAATGGCTGTTGCTGGGAGCTGTCCTAGTCGGACTCGCGGTGGGGGTCTACATCTTGTTTTTCTGCCCCACTGATTGTCAGTGAGCATCGAATGGTGACCGGGCGACGATACGGACGGTTTTCCCATAATCGCCCCGTAACATTGATCAGGGTCGCAGCCCTCAAGGTGAGGGGCAATGAGTGAAACAACGGTAAAACTCACGCGGGGGTCTCTGTCCCTCGAAGGAATCCTCGGCCTTCCGGCGCAGGCGCTTGGAATAGTGGTCTTCGCGCACGGAAGCGGCAGCGGGCGATTCAGCCCCCGCAATAATTTCGTTGCCCGTAAGCTCCAGCAAGGAAGGGTGGGCACGCTCCTGATCGATCTCCTGACTCCCGATGAAGCAGAGGACCGGAGTAAGGTCTTCGACATCGACCTCCTGGCTGATCGGGTTCTCTGGTCCAAAGACTGGCTCGAACAGGACGGTCGAACGAAGGGCCTGGACCTCGGCTATTTCGGGGCCAGTACCGGAGCCGGCGCGGCCCTGCAAGCGGCAGCCAGGGATCCCTCGTCCATTCGAGCTGTCGTGTCGCGGGGTGGCAGACCAGATCTGGCCGAACCCTACCTCTCGTCGGTCACAGCGCCGACAATGCTGATTGTCGGCGGAGACGACGAACCGGTCATCGAGATGAATCGAGCGGCTTACCGGTTGCTGACCTGCCCTAAACGTATGGTCATCGTGCCCGGCGCCTCGCACCTGTTCGAAGAACCAGGCACGCTCGAAGAGGTGGCTGAGCACGCGCTTATCTGGTTTCAGCAATACTTTCGCCCTGCCTCGCCGAGGGCACAGGCCCACGAACAAAGGAGCGTCCTCGATGAAAACCATACTCGCGGTTGACGGATCGGATAATTCTTATGAGGCAGTTCACGCTCTGAAATACTTTGCCAGGGCAGAACAGCTCACCCTGTTTCACGTGCTGGACGTTCCGAAACCGGCCTATCCGATGATGATGCCGGAAGCGGCGGAAGAGATTTATAAGACTCTCGAGCAGAGCATGAGAGAAGACGGCGAGCGGCTGCTCGATCGAATCCAGTCCCTCCTCCCGCCGCACGCAGGCCCTTCGACGAAACAGCTTCGAATCGGGTCTCCGGCAGAGGCCATTGTAGCGATGGCTGAGGAGCAGAAGGCCGATCTCATCGTGATGGGGGCACGGGGCCTTGGCCCCGTCAAAGAGCGGCTGTTCGGCAGTGTGTCACATCGCGTCCTCACTCTGGCCCCCTGCGCCACCTTGATCGTCAACGGCCCGGTCAAGGCCATGAAAGAGATCCTGCTGCCGCTCCAGGGGTCACACTGCTCACCGTATTGCCTGAAACAGCACCACCCTGGCCAAACGATGCCGCTGCGGCCGCTGCCTCTACCGAGATATTGGAGAAGCAGACTGACTTCCTCAATGGTGTTGCGGAACGGCTTCGCGCCATCGGTTATCAGGCGCACGGAGTTGCTACGGTCGGCATACCTGCTACCATCATCCTGCAACAAGCGACTACGCTAAGATCGGACCTGATTCTGATGGGCACAAGAGGCCGGCAAGGAATCACCCGCTTCATGCTCGGCAGCGTATCCCATGCCGTCTTACACAACACGCCCTGCCCGGTACTCGTGTTTCACTGAGAGACGGTCTGTCTGGTCTATCTAGTCTGTCTGGTCTCTCTGGTTTATTTGGTTTGGTTCGGAGTATGAGAGGAACTAAATGTGCCAGCTAACCAGATAGACCAGACAGACTAGATAGACCAAACAGACCTCATGACGGCTTTTTCAGCTCCGCACAAGAATGACTGCGGCCAACAGGACGGCGAGCGCAAGTATGAGCAAAAAGCGAGCGACCCAGGGGGACCACAGGACTAGAGCCCGATCGAACCTGGTACGGCTTTCCATGGGAAGTTGCATGATCTGCCCGACGAGCGGCCCGAGGATAAAATCATGGGCCAGGGTCAAGAATAATAGGATGGTCACGAGTCCCAGCTTGGCCGCCAGGATCCTGGGCCATCCCGACGGGTCTGTGATTGGAATCCCCCTTTCATGCAGCAACAGAGGACCCGTGATTAAGAGGACCATGATCGCGCTCCAGACTACCGCGCGGAATCGCAAGGCCGTCGTTCGAATCAGTACCGCCCTCTGGGATGCAAATGGCTCACGCCTGAGCACCGGCACCAGCACAACCGACAGGAACAGCATACCGCCGATCCAGGCAACGGCCGCGAGGAGATGGAGCCACATCACGAGTAGAGTCATAGATTCACAAAGAAGACCGGTCTGGTCGCCTCTGATCGGAACGGATGAGGTTCCAGCCGAGCCCCAGTATCGCCAGACTGTATCAGAGCTTGGCGATACGGACCAGGCGATCCCGGCTGAGCAGCGTGATGGACCGCCGGTCGAGACTGATGAGGCCCTCCTTGCAGAAAGCGCTGAGCAGGCGGATGGCGGTTTCCACGGCAACTCCCGCCATATCCGCCAGTTCTTCGCGCTTTAGATTGATCCCGATGAGCGTCCCTCTGCCCGCCTTCTGGCCGAAACGAGCCCCCAATTCCAACAGCAGCGCTGCGAGCCGCTCCCGCCCGCTCCGGAATGCAAAGAGATCGCGCTGATCCATCCGGAGGCCCAGTTCACTGCTGAGCAATTGGATCAGCCTGATGGCCAATTCGCTGTTCCGGCGGATGAGTTCCAGGTACGCCCGTTTGTCTATGAAACAGATATGGCAGGGCTCCAGCGTCTCGCAGGTCACCTCATGAAGCGCCTCGTTGCGGAACACGTGTTTCTCGATCAGGTCTCCGCCCTCCGCGATGCGCACGATCTGCCGCTGCCCCCGCGCCGAGGAGCGGGTGAGCTTGACCTTGCCCGAGCAGAGCAGGTACAGCCCGAGGCAGGCATGGCCCTCGTAAAACACAGTCTGCCGGGCGTCGTACTGCAGGGAGTGCCGAAGCTTCTGAAACGTGGCCGACTCCGCGTCGGCCAGGTCGCACAGGATCGCCTTGGCACGCAGGCTGCAGGTCGCACAGTTCTTGAATAAAGCCGAGGACCGTCTCATAGGGTCATCCGTTTTACGCCCTCGCTGCGACGCTCGACCGGAGAACAGGCGCACGATCTAACTTCTGTCGTCCGCTAGAACCCGATCGCGATGTAGGGACCGATGGTCCAGAAGTTATTGACCGTGTTGGTTTGATTGGAAGCCACGTGGTATCGGCTATCCGCGCCAACCCACAACTCCTTCCAAATCCGATATTCCGCCCCGGCGCCGAACTGCACCCCGATGTCCAAGTATTGCGTCTGATTCGACGGCGGGCTGATCACATGAAAGTCGAGTCCAACGGGAATCACCCAAGGTTGGAAATCGCTGCCCTGCATAAACTTCACTTTTGGCGACACGCTGACCGTCAACATGGTCAGTTGCACCTGCGTCGTACCACCGGTGCTCACACCAGTGACCGGCACCGAACCGGTATCCGAGTTCGCGACGGTGTTGGAATTCCACCGTTTGTATTCCACTCCGATTTCGCCCACGACCGCGATATTTTTCATCATGCCCCACACGTCTTTCGTGAGCATGAGATCCGTGCCGGCGCCGACGTAATAGCCGGTGCTGCTGCCATTCGAGGGACCTGTGCCCAATGTGCTGTGCCCATCAGTAAACAGCTCGTTGCTTCGATCGCTACTGAGTTGGGCATAACCTCCGCGAAAGAACACACGATTCCCGGTCGACGTCGCGTCTTCAGCCGAAGCCGGCGACACAGCACACACAGCGGGTACTGCTGCGATCAACAGCAGCACGACGCTCAACCATCCTGCCAATCTGAACCGTAGACTGCCCCTCTCTATCATGACATCCCCCTTTGGTGAGTGTTGCACAGGGGGGTCATGCTAGGCTTGACAGACAGTTTTGACTCTGATGTTCGTCAGTCGAGAACATGATCTTCGTCATGTTCATCACTGCGCGCGCCTCAACAGGGATATCCGGCTCATTACATTAGGAGAGCCGGCGTGAGTTCGAAGCGTCGTTGCGGTGTAACTACTCAGGTATTTAGCAGGGTGTTGACAAACTACTTGAACATGACAGAAACGCAAGGCCCGAATACTCACGGACCCGTTCAGAAGCCGTCGCAGGCTGTTCAGAAAGGCCGTCCAGCAAGGCCGCAGCAAGCGATGAGGCGAAGCGTACTCGCTGCAGTACGTTGAGCCTCTGAGCGCCGCGAGAACGCCGCTGGCGGACTTTGTCAACAGCCTGTTAGGCTGAAGACTGCAGGCCGAAGCGCAAGGCACAGAGTAAACAGCTTGTTCCCACTCTTGTGTCTCTGACCCTTTGATCCTATTCCATTAGCCTTCAGTCTTCAGTCTATCCACCTGACCGATCGGAAGGGTGGCAGCCCCCTGTCGCTCCGACGTCGCGTCAGCCGCCGAGCGTGTCGAGCATGTCCTTGAGGCTCTTGCGGATGCAGGTGAAAATCGGCGTATCGCGCAACGTATAGCGTGAACCCTCGGTTTCGCGGAGCGCCATGACGAGATCCAGAAAGTCTTCCGGCTTATGGCTTTTCCCGGCACGACGGTCAGACGTTTGCCCTCTTGATTTTCGTGGGTGTGATGATCCACGTAGACTGAGCGCTTGGTGATCGAGAGATACGAGTAGGGCGTGCTCAGGTATTGTCCCAGGCCCGAGGCCAGGATCTTGGTGGTCATGTCCTGGAAGAGTTCCAGCTCGTAGCCGATCCGCCACAGCATGATATCGCAGTCGCCCCGGATCCCGATGCAGGAGTAGGCCACGACGAGCACCTTGCCGTTGTAGTCTTCGATCGCGCGGATAAACTCCTGCTTGCCTTTGGTCCGTTCACTCTCCGGGAGGCGCCGCCAGGCCGGGTCGACTTCATAGAAGGCGAAGTTCACATATTGACGCCTAGGTGCTTGGAGCGCGGGGGTTTGTTCTGGTGTCGACATCGAAACTCCTCCGTATAACGTCTTGAAAAATCGTAACTGCTTAGGTGTTCAGGCTGAAGACTGAAGACTGAAGACTAAAAGCCTTCAGCCTATCTACCTGAGTAGTTACAGAAAATTTTTATTCTCGTGTAAGTTCTCCCATAAATTTTTCCCCGCATTCAACCAGCACGTGCAACACGTTGAAGACTTCCGTGGTCAGCAACCGTCTTGACTGTCAAGCACACTGAACCAGGTCCGGGCGCCGGGGAGGCCGATGTTTGAACATCGCGTTCAGGATGATCAGCAGTTTCCGCATGCAGGCGGTCAGGGCCACCTTCTTGGCTTTGCCCACCCCACACAATCGCTGATAGAACGTCTTGATAGCCGGATTGCAGCGTGTCGCCACGAGCGGACGGCGGCGGTGGATCCCGACGCAGGCGGATGTCGGACGTCCGCGACGGCCTGTGGACGCCAGACCGAGAGTTCGGCATGGTCATGGTCTCCTTTCCTCCAACACGTGCCGTTCCACCTCCAGCCAATCTTGGAGGTCGTAGCCGGCCGGCACCCTCGCTTTTCGAAGAGGGCATAGGCGCGGATGGCGATTCTGGCATGGCGTGCGTAGGCATCGGCCAGCGGCGGAACTCCCTCCTCAACCGCCGATGCGGTGCTCTGAGCACTCGTGCTCTTGGTCTTCCTCTTGGCCAACGCCTGCTTGGCAACGGTGCCTGAGGGGGATCTGCGAGTCGCCATCGTGAACCTCCGTTAGGCGGACGCCAGCATCTGCGGTGCAGTCTCCGGAATCGGGTATGGGATGAACGGCCGGTCGAGGCAGTTCAAAGAAAACGCCGGGGTCTTGCCGATGCGGCAGATCGTTTCCGCGATCCGTTCCGGCTTGCCCCAGTCGCTCCACAGCACACCGGCCAGTTCCATGACCGCCACACGGTTCGGCAGCCGTTGGAGCAGGTGCGAAGAAAAGTTATACGCCGGCATCTCCTGATAGACGGCCTCCAAGGCAGAGCGTTCGTCCGGCGTGTCCCAGGCAGACGCCAGCCGTTCAAAGAGAGGCATCATGTCGGGAAAACAGGCGTAACCGGCGTGCCACAACGCCTCCGCCTTGGCGGCGAGGACCAGCGTGTTCCATAAGGCGCCGGCCCGGAGTGCCGCATCCGCCAGCTCGGTCGAAGGCTTTTCGAGAAATGAAGACACCGCGCGGACCGGGTGACTCGGCGACCCGGTCAACGCCGGGCCACGCTCAATCCATCCGTACTCGGTCTCCAACCGATCCGGCTGGACGCCCAGCAAGAGAATCCGGTCCGGTATGGCTTCGATAGACATAATCGCGCGCCGCACGGTGTCGAGAAATCGGTGCTCCGGAAAAATAAAGTGATCCGACGGATGAACCACGATCGTTGCCTTAGGATTGCGGCCCCACACGTAGGACAGCGGCAGGAACACACCCGCCGCCGTGTCACGGTTGGCCGGTTGCAACACGAGTTTGCCGATCGGCCGGCCGCGCAACTGGGATTCCACGTCGAGCCGATGGTGGCGAGCCGCGACGACGACGACGCGGTCCGCCGAAGTGAGCCGTCTCGCACGGTCCACCGTGTGTTGAAACATCGATCGGGTCCCGACGAAGGTGCAATATTGCTTCGGTCGAGACCGACCCAACCATCGCTGCACAAGGGGTTTGACCCGTTCCCCTTCCCCGCCAGCCAACACGATGGACCAGGCCACCCTGCCCGCATCTCTTTGATCTGCCATGATCGTCGTCCTTTCCCCGGCGCTTCCGCCGGTCTGTCTTGTCTGGTCACCTGAGCCGTGACTGGAGTTGGCCGTCTCACTCCTCACCACCGACACCGGGGCCGCGTCACTACCACACTCCTTCTTGTCCGGCTCGGCGGACGGCCGGCCAGGGCTGCGACGCTTTCCCCGGCAATGTACTAGAAGCCTTCAAGCATTGGGTTACGTGGCCTTACCCCGGATCATCACCGCTTCTGCTGCAATCACCGCTTTTGAGAAGTCTACCCCGTAGTTTGTGAGCCAGGACAACATGCTTCCATTCATACTCTGTATCCTCCCGTTCAGCTTCTTGACCTAGCCCTGATCGAATCTGACCAGCCCTTCGGCGAGTCCAAACCTGGATAACCCGTAGATGAGCCACTTCGACGGATCAAAGTTGTACCACAGGGGTCCGTTCCGGTAGTCCCGCTGAAAGGCGTGATGGTAATTGTGGTACCCTTCTCCCAGCGTGATCAGCGACACCCACCAACTGTCCCGGCTGGTATTGGACTGACTGTAGGGCTGACTTCCCCATAGATGGCAGATGGAATTGATGCAGAACGTGGAGTTCAGCACCAGAAAGACCCGCCCGACACCGGCCAGCAAGAAGCAGCCCGCGCCGCCTATCCAGCCGTCGTAGGCGTATCCCGCGAGAAACGGCAGCGCCAGGCCGGACAGGACGATGGGGACGTACCAGCGGTGCTGCCACATCACCACGCGATCCTTGCGAAGCCAGGGCGCGTATCGTTCGGTCCAGTGCGGGCTTTTCGTGAAGAGCCAGCCACAGTGGCTGTACCAGAATCCTCTCGTCGCGTTGTAGGGATCCTCCCCCTGGTCCACGCGCGCATGGTGCCGCGCATGATCGGCGCCCCATTTCAGCGCCGAGTTCTCCAACGCCCAGCCGCCCGCGACCAAGAACGCAGCCTTGACCCAGTCGGGACATCGGAAGCTGCGATGGGAAATCATCCGGTGGTACCCCACGGTGATCCCCAGTCCGCTGATGAGATAGAGGACGCCGCCCATGGCCCAGTCCAGCCGCGTATAGCCATGGACATAGCCGAAGAGCGGCACTCCGATGAGGGCCGTTAACGTGACCAGCGAGAACAGCGCTGCCGTCGGAATATCCAACGCGCTTCGGCTGTTCTCTGCGGAAGCATTCAGGTGATGGCTCATAACGTTCTCTTTTTGTCACGACTCAGGTAGATAGGCTGAAGGGGTTCAGGCTGAAGTATTTGAAATTTCGAACTCCGGCCTTCAGCCTGAACCCCTTCAGCCTGTGCCCGCAGCCTCATGCGCACAGCCCCAACGCTTGAAGCCGCTCCACGAAGGTCAGCGGGCTCGAGTCGATTCCGGCTTCGGTGGCCGCGACCCTCTGGAGTAGATGCGGACGATCTCCGATGTTCCGAAAGATCCGATCGCGGAACCAAGCCACCAGCGGGTTCCCGGTCTCCCACAACCAGACGTACTCATCCGCCACCCGTTGTACACGTTCGATGACCGGCCTCCGCGCCTCCTCGTAAGGAGCCAGCGCTCGCGCCGAAAAATCTCCGCGCACGAAGCAGGACATCTCCAGAACCTCCGCCAGCGCTTTGCCGTCTGCCATCGCATGAAAGGTCCCCTGGGCCACGTGAGGGTGGCAGGCATGCGCCGCATCTCCGATCAGGGCCGCTCCATCCACGACCCACTTGGCTGTGCGCACGCGTATTGGAACCAGTCGGGAGACGTGCTCCCAGGAGGTGATGGTCCGAAGCGCATCGCCGATTCTTGGCTCGACGCGAGCGATGTGCCGTTTCACCCGCTCGAGTCCCTCTTGCCCCATCGTTGGAATCTTGTCGGCGGGCACCATGTACAGCAAGCACAGTTGGTCCGATGAACAGGGGAACAGGCCGAGTATCCGTCCAAGCCCCAAGTAATAGCGAACCTGGTTCTGCAGGTTCCCGAATTTCGGCGGGCACTGCACGAGCATGCCGAGAAAGCCGTTGCGGTACCGCTTCACCTGGGACCGGATCCCCACCGCCCCGCGCACCCACGAGCCACACCCATCCGCGCCGATCGTCACACAGGCGGAGAACTCGCGCTCCTGCCCCCCTTCCATCGCCTTGACACCGGCCACCTGCGCGCCCTGCCGCACAAGTCCGGTGATGCGAACGTTCCTGTGGACCCTCACCGTGGGACAGGCATCGAGCGCTCGCTCAAATAGATGCCGCACCAGATCGGGCAGCGTGATGAGGGCGTACGGCGTCGCATGTGAGAGCGCGCGGTAATCGACCTGACACAGCGGGCCGCCCCTCATGCGATCGAAGTGAAACCGTTGAACCTGCGCGGCGCTCACTTCCTCCAAGCTCTTGAACAGACCGAGTTCCGCCATGGCCTGGAGGCCGGCCGGCTGAATCATTTCGGGCCGATGAACCGGCGGCGGCTCGCCCCCCTGAAGCATGCTGACCCGATAGCCCTTCGCCCCCAGGCGAAGCGCGAGGCTGAGCCCAGCCACACCAGCTCCGACGATCAGGACATCGCTGGAATCCCTCATGCGCCGTCTTTCGTGTGACCCGTCGCGGCAACAGGCTCCACTTGGGATAAAGGGATATGGGGGTAGCGGATACCCCACTATCCCGTTACCCCTCTACCCCGCCGATTGCCCATCACCCCCTAGCCCGCTGCCCTCGTTCGCTCACTCCATCGGCCAGAACTCATGATTGTGCTTAACCCGATCACACCTATGATGATCAAGAAAAAGACGAAAGCCCCTACGAGAAAAAACGTCGCGCGCAGTTCCGTCATCATGATGCCCTACTCCCTTTGCTTTTAACCCGCATAGAGATATCGATGGGGCATTCCCCACTACATCATTCTGTTTCAGAATCCGATTCCTACATAGGCGCCAACCGTGTCGTAATTGTTCACGGTGTTGGTTTGGTTTGAGGCCAAGTAGTTGGTCTGGCTCGACTCCTGCTTCTCGTTCAACCCTGTATCATATCCCCACCCTTGGTTTGTGCCAGGAGAGCCTGTTGTCGCGACTGCGATCGTCGAACATACGGGCTGCACTCGTGAATGCCTCACTCAAGCGAGACGGGCGAGACCGGCGGGAAAAGCACGACAGGCAGGGACAGGGCTCGCACGTCGCGCTCGTCACACCTTTCCCGCTCACCTTACCCCTCACGTCTTCCTACCATCAGCTATCCGCTCTCAGCCGAGCATTCACCATTCATCATTGAACATCCGTATCTACTCAGGTGTTCAGGCTGAAGGCCGAAGACTAAAAGCCTTCAGCCTATCCACCTGGTAGTTACACGAACGAAACAATACAGACGACCCTGGACCTAGATTAGGAGGTCGCCCGTGGACGGCGCTCAGGACGCCGAAGGCCTCTCTCTATTTCCAGCCAGCCGGTTGGTCGGCCCCGCTCTTTTGGCATCCGGAGCACGGGGGCCGACTTACCGTAGTCGATTGCACGGCTTAGTTAGTATGGGAGCACATGCAAACACTTCTTGTCCTCGTTGTTAAAGACCACATCGGCCAGGTTCGACATGCGGCAGACAATCTGCGCCGCCACGCCGCCGGTCCCGCCGAACAGCCCGCACCAGCCCAAGGTCACAAACCCCCAGTGCAACGGCGCCGCAAACAGCTCGTCCACGAACCAGAACGCATGGCCCCACTCATTGAGCCCCACATTGGGGAGAATCATCATCGGCCCCACGATCGCTCCCACCAGCGGGAACGACACGTTATTGGCAAACTGCGGCAACCGGGTCATGGCATAGAGATAACTTGCCACACCCATCGTGATGTAGAGCGGAAAAGTGAAGTAGAAGGCGACGATATGGCTGGCTGTGAAGCTCGTATCGCGGATGATCACCTGGTGCCACGACGCATCCTGCTCCAGGGTATAGCTGCCCGCCCAATACACGCCGAACACGTACATTGCCAGCCACATCATCCAGTAGAAATACCGCTTGAGTTCCATCTTCGGATCCAGATTGGCCAGGTTGCGATCCCGCGTGCTCCAAATCCACCCGAAGATTGCGGCCGCGTTGATGATGTTGGCAGCTGTATTAAATTTCCACAGCCCCATCCAGACCGACTCGAATTCCGGCGTCATCGAGTCCAAGCCGTGGGAGTAGCCGAAGACGCGCTGAAACACGACCTCGGCGCTCACTGCCGCTAACATCGCAAACCAACTGACCTTAAAGATCCTCGAGTCGTACCAGCGCGACATGTCATACCCTGGGTCGCGACCTCCGACTGTTGTACTAGCCATGTTCCTTACCTCCTTTTGAAAGAAAAATAGAACAGAATGAGAAGCTCGGGAAGTGTTCTTGCCGCTCCTGCTTCCGACCAATGTGCGAGCGCACCCGCCTCCTTCCTTAAGCTTATTTTGCCGAAAGAGAAGGAAGCCCACACTGTGATCGGTCAGTCCGGTCTATGATTTATGTCAACATGTTGGGATAGGCCATTGGACCTATGCCTGTGATGACCGGGCAAAAGGCGAGGGGCGCGAGCGCGCGGCGAGGCGCCCGGAGGCGCGTTCCTCGTGAAGCGTATCTCGTTATTCGCGCGAGACTTGCGAGAAAAGCGAGACTGGTCCGACGTGTCATCTTCGCGAGTCGCGCAGAACTCGCACATCTTGCCTGTCGCACTTCACGCTTCACGAACGACGTTTCACGATTAACGCTTGACGAGGCAGGGTTCAGCGCCGGGCAATTCTGGCGAGACGGTCAGGTTTCAGCAGCGTGATAGCCCTTCCATCGATGGTGAGCAATCCCT
Source organism: Nitrospirota bacterium (assembly GCA_016219645.1). Taxonomy (NCBI): domain Bacteria; kingdom Pseudomonadati; phylum Nitrospirota; species Nitrospirota bacterium. Next base: position 41,754 of record JACRLR010000015.1, on the reverse strand, counting down.
CATCCCGAAACACACTGAGCAGGCGGATGGCGGTTTCAACCGTGATCCCGGCCATCTCAGCTACTTCTTCCCGCTTGAGAGTGAGCCCAACCCGGACCTGATCGGCGCTTTCCCCCCCGAATCGGTCACCGAGTTCCACGAGCAGGCCGGCCAACCGCTCGCGAGCGGTCTTGAACGTGAACTGGTCGAGCTGATCCATATTTACCCCAAGCTCATGACTGAGGAGTTGGATCAATTTGATCGCCAGTTTGGGATTCCGGTGGATCACCGCGAGGTAGCGCTCCTTGTCGATGACACAGACTCGAGATGGCTCCAACGTCTCGCACGTCACCTCGTGAAGCACCCGCTCGCCGAATCCTTGTTTCTCGATCAGCTCACCAGGACCCAAGATCCGGACAATCTGCCGCTGGCCTCGCGCCGAAGAACGAGTCAGCTTGACCTTGCCCGCACACAACAAGTAGAGGCCCAGGCACAAGTTGCCTTCGTAAAAGACAGTCTGGCGAGACTCGTAATCGAGGGAGCGTTTGATGTGCTGAAATTCTTCGAGATCCTCGCCTTCGAGGTCGCACAACACCGCCTGCGCGCGGAGTGTGCACGTATCGCAATTCCCGATGAGACAGGACTTCCGTTTCATGACTTGTCGATCATTATTTGCCCCTCACCCCCTCACGGCATTCTGAGATTCGGGCACCATTCCACTTCGGCTTGTATCGCAATCGCCTTCAGTTGAGCACGAACGGGTGGGGCGCCGATCTCCCGGACGACTTGAAGGCAGCGCACACAGATGAACTGGCACTGGGCGACGCAGGCGCGATCCGGGCAGTCACCCGCCTCACCGATTCTCGCAGCCTGCCGCGCGCAATGGGCCCAGGGGTCGAGTTCAGTCAAGCTCTCGCGATAACACCTCAGCGCGCTCAAGAACTTCGTCAGACCTTCGACAGGTCGTTCATCGATCGACACCTGGACGTTCGGAAGCTCGCCCGCCGCCCCAATCAGTCGCTCCACGAGATCGAAAGACAGGGACAGATCCGGAAAGATAGCCGTGTACGCCGGTGTCCGGCCTTCCGTCTCAGTTCGAAACATCGGAGCCGAACGGGCCAAGCTGAGCACGAGGGGGAATGCCTCGGAATCGGACTGGGGAATCCGCAGGACCAGACGCATCGCTCGGCTCACCCTTTCCCCTTCGACGGATTCCACCGCAACAGCGCGGCGGGCCCGAAGTAGGCAAACGCATCCTTGAAATTGGAGAACGCTCGCTTGAACGACCCCATCTCTTGATTGGTCACGTATTGCAACGTGAGAATGATCCGTTCTTCGCCCTTTCCGAGGGGCGTGACAGCGTGCCAGAGCTTGTCGCCGTTAAAGAGGACGACTGTCCCAGAGCCCATGGGAATCCGCGTTTCCCTGATTTCTTCGGTCTTCCCGCGCTTCCGCACGCGAGCGACCAGTCGGCAATGTTCCGATTGCTCAACCAGACCGATCAATACCGTGTACCGTTTCCCTTTGTAGTAGGACGTATCGTAATGAAAACCGATGTGATCGCCTGGTTGCTGGTAGTAGTAGAGGGCGCACGAATGGGGATCGTCTTCGGGACAGAGCATGAGGGGCGCATCCACAAGCTGGCTCAGGAACGTGATCAACGCCGGCGAGCGATAGAGGGAGAGGATGGCCGGCGCCTTGTGAAGAACCGTATAGAAGCTGACGCTGCCTCCCTTCTTGTGTCCGGGAACGTAGTTCCGATTCACATCGGGCGTCAGCAGATCTACCTCTCGGAGGAACTGATCGACCACGGGCTGAGTGAGAAAACAATCCAGCACGACAAACTCATTCTGCTCCCGGTAGCAACAGCGGGTTTCTGTGAGATCCAGTCCCTCAATGGCACGGGCAATCTCTTGCTCGATACTGAGTTCCAGATGCCGCATCTCTTCTCCCGCTTGCAGGATGCCCCATCGGTTCACAAGCCACTGGTTTTGAGAACACCGTACAGGAATGGACACGTTTCGTCGCGCCCGGGTGGGTGAAAAGAGCGACTTTTACGGCCTCCTCGACTCATAGGCCCAGGCGGTGATCGAACCGCCGGCGACCAGACTCAGGAGCAGCAAGCCCGGATGACCAATTTCATGTCGCCGCCTCGTCTGGTCTTATTCGCCGTCCATCGCTAAAAAATATATGAGGGGAGCACTCATGCTCCCCCCATAGTTCGGATACTGTGAAGCAACCTTACGTCCGTTGAGGCGGGCCTCTTCCTCCTCAACGAGACGCCAGTATCCGCATGCTTCTCGTGCCGGCATAGACGTCAGCGATACTCTTGATGGGCATAGTAGGTGTACGTCTTGCTCTGCCCCGGACCAATCGTCTGATCGTCCGGATTCGTTCCGACATTGACGCCGAAGGAATCTTTCGGATCGAACACCATCGTATCGACATGGAAACCGGCTTGGGCCTTCGCCATCTCATTCTTCAAGTTGATCTTCAGGCAATCTCCGACATTCACGTGCAGAGTCAACGGGCTCGGCTTCAACTCGCCGGCCTTGACCCGGCCCGACCCCCGTATCATACGGCTTCCCCTCTTATGCCCGCCTCACCAGGTGGGTAGTTGATCTGAATCTCGCTATCAGTCATCAGTCTTCAGCTCTCAGCCAGAAATTGCATCGTGCAGTTCTCGCTGATGGCTAACAGCTGAAAGCTTCTTTGCTTTGTGCTGCATTCCTTGGCCTTTGTTAAGAGCTGGTGGGGGCTTCCTCCTTGTGGGGGGGGGAGGGTCATTCGGAGGCCGGTCCAAAATCACCCAGACCTCCACCACCAGTATATGATATGCGCAACTCGCATGCCTCGATGGAGACACAGGCAGGAAGAGGCCATATTGTCCGCTCCAATCCTTACGATTCGCGGTTGATGACGAATGAAACTGGAATGCGCTGGTCGGTCAGATTTCCACAAATCTAGACAGCCTGAGCAGGCTGAAACGACAAGTACTGTAATTTCAATTGGATGGACTGTCTAAACTGCTGGACAGTACTTCTGGCCTATCTGGGGCAGAAACGGGCAGACTCGAGGACCGTGAACGAGAATAGGGATCATTGTACCGAGCTACGGGAGGTTTGGCGCAGGAGACCATACAGGGACGAGGCGCAGGTCCATTCCTCATCACAGTCCATGTGTACGGAGCTTGTTATAAAGACTGGCCCTGCTAATCTTCAGCAGCTTTGCGGCCTTTGCGCGATTGCCGCCTGTTTGCTGGAGAGCTTGAATAATCTGAGCACGTTCCGCCTGGCGGGTGGCCCCGCTTGTCACGGTGCGGAGATCCTGCCCTGCGGGCTCCAAACCCATCGCTACGAGGTCCTTACAACTCAGTTCGGGGCCGATAGTGGTAACGACTGCCCGTTCGAGATAATGTTGCAGTTCCCGCACATTGCCGGGCCATTGAGCCTGGGTGAGCGTTCGCATTGCATCGGGCGAGACCTTTCGAATCAGCTGCCGGTGGCGCGCGCAGGACGTCGCGACGAAATGCTGTGCCAGAAGCGGAATGTCTTCGCGCCGCTCACGGAGCGGCGGAAGACACAGGGGCAGCACCGCAAGCCGGTAATACAGGTCTTGTCGAAAGGTCTTGGCCTTCACGAGGTCGACAAGATCTTTGTTCGTCGCTGTAATGACCCGCACGTCGATCTTGATCGGCTGGTTCCCCCCAACCCGTTTGATCTCCCCCTCTTGAAGCACCCGCAGCAGCTTGGCCTGAAACGTCGCAGTCGTGTCGGCAATTTCATCCAGGAAGATCGTCCCTCCATCCGCCTCTTCGAACAGCCCCTGTTTGGAGGCATGCGCCCCAGTAAAGGCCCCCTTCACGTGGCCGAATAACTCACTCTCCAACAGGGTTTCCGGCAGCGAACCGCAATCGACCACGACGAAGGGCTTCTCCCGTCGATAGCTGGTGCGATGAATCGTCCTGGCTACCAGTTCCTTGCCTGTGCCGCTCTCTCCTTGAATCAACACAGTTGCGGAACTGTCCGCCACGAGCTGTATCATGTCGAGGATCTCTCGCATCGGCTCACTCGTGCCGATCAGCTCGTCCAGCTTCGATTCTTTTTTCTCCCCCGCTCGCTCGCTGCTCGTCTCCGTTACAGGTTTCGGCAGTTTCTTCAACAACACCAGCACAGACTCGACCTTTCCGCTGCCCGAGACGAGCGGAAAGGCCTGATGCATCCCACAGGCAGTGCCGTCCCCTCCGGAAGAACAGGCTACGGACAGGACCTCGGACGATTCATATAATTTGGTCGCAGGGCAGGTGCCGCAGGGGTCGTTCCGATGGGCGAAGGCCTGATAGCACTTTGCCTGATGGCCGGACGACCGAGGTACTTCCTGGGACCAGGCGGATTCATTCGCGTAGACCACATTGAACTCGCGATCCAACACCGCCACTCGCTCAGAGAAGCCGCCTCCTATCTGTTTGATGGCCTCCAGGCGGGCTACAAGGATGGGATCTGTAAAGGGGTGGACTGCAGAAATTTCTTTTTGAGATCCGGCCATCACACGCCACTCGCATGTAATAAAATCAAGCACTCAGTATAATTCAGTGTATTTTCCCACTCAATGAAGGGCCTAGGAGACGCTGTATGGCTCCTCGTAGTTCGCTGAGGCGGACCGGCTTATCGAAGTAGGCCTCGACGCCGATGGCCAATGCATCAGCTTTCGTCTGAGGATCTCCAAATGAGGTAATTAGCACCATCGGCACCCCGGGAGCAAATGTCCGGAGCCTAGAGATATAATCCAATCCCCCCGCCGGCATCCGAAGGTCCGTCAGGATGAGTGAGGGGCGAGCATCCAGCACCAACCGCAGCGCCTCGTCCCCATCAACCGCTTGTCGAATCGATACCCCCAGATCGTACAATTCATCGCAGAGCAGACTCCGCATCTCCCGATCATCTTCAACGATGAGCACCACAGCCTGATTCTTCTCCTCTGCCATCATTCGCCCCCCTCCATCCGGCCCCTTCCCTGTTTCATGAGCAAATGCACAACCTGTGCGAGCCGGACCCTGTCACTTATGGGGCACGACAGATTTCAGAAGCGAGCTAACTTGTTGGGGTTTTTCTCGTGATGAGTCGCACCGAGGGGAGACAAGCGCCAAGGCTTGCTGACAATTGCGCCAGCTGCCATCTTGCCCCTGTCGCAGATTGCAACAGAAAGAGCGCCGGCCCGCATTACCGGAAGGTTGAGGCTGAGGTTAAGGCTGAGGTGTCAGAAAACTGACAAGATGGAGCAACATCCGAAGTTTCCGGAACGTTTCACTTTTCACGTCTTACGCCTCCCCCCTCACCCCTTACGCCTCACGTTTTCAACGGGGCTTTGTCAAGGGGAAGTCTGATGCAAAACGTCGTACCCTTGCCGACAATGCTTTCTATCGCAATGGTTCCGTTATGTTCGTCGATGATACCCTTCACAACCGTGAGACCTAGACCGGTCCCCTTGCCGAAATCTTTCGTCGTGAAAAATGGCTCGAATACCTTCGAACGGACCTCCTCCGGCATCCCATGGCCTGTATCGGATAGGCAGAGACAGAGGTGGCTGTCCTCCCGAGCGAGGCGCAGCTCCAGCCGACCTCCTTCCGGCATGGCATGGAGGCTATTCGTCACGAGATTGACGAGCACTTGGATGAGCTGGTCCCGGTCGGCACAGACAGGAGGCAATGACGGCTCAATCGTCTTGGCAATCGTAATGCGGCTTTGAGCGATCCTTTCCTCGAACATCTCCAGACTCTCTTCCACGATCTCAGTCAGATCGATGGCCCGCCGCTCCGGTGCCTTCCGCCTGGCAAAGGCCAGGAGTTGGTTCATCACCTTGGTGATTCGTTCGACCTGCGTGACGATCGTGGCAAGGCCCCTCTTCATCCCTTCATCGGCGGTGCGGTTGAGCAGATATTCTGCACGCCCGAGGATCACGTTCATCGGCGTCCCGATTTCGTGCGCCATGCCGGAGGCGAGTGTCCCAAGCTCTGCAATCCGCTCCGTCCAACGGAGCTGTTCCTGCATGCGTTTGAAGTCGGTAATGTCGAGCCCGGCTGCCACAACGTACTCGACCCTGCCGCTGGGATCCGTCAGTATCGTATTCGACCAGGAAATGCGCCTCAGACCCCCATCCTTCCCTTTCCAGTAATTTTCATAATCATTGCGTGGCTCGCCGCCCCTGAGCCGCTCGAACACCGCCCTCACTCCATCAACTTCATCGGGAGACAAGAACAGTTCCCATACATATCGGCCTATCACTTCTTCAGACATGTAGCCTGTCGTCTGTTCACAGGCGCGATTGAATCGCAGAATCCGCCCCTCCCGATCCAGCACGACCACGAGTGCCCCGGCTGTCTCCAGCACAGCGTCGCTGAAGTCCCGCTCTTTCTGAAGCAACCGTTCCGCCCGTTTTCGCTCACCGATATCCACGACCGACGCTAAGACTCGCATCCCCTCCCGCACCCAGATCGGACTGAGGCCGATCTCGATTGGAAACTCTGTTCCATCTTTTCGCACACCGCTAAGATCTCGTCCTTTTCCCATTCCGCGATGTTCTGCGTGGGCGAAGAATTCGTCCCGGTCGCCGGCATGATTCGACCGCATACGTTGCGGCACAAGCATTTCAACAGGTTGTCCGATCAATTCCACCCGCTCATAGCCGAACAGCTGCTCAATCTGCTGGTTCACCAGGAGAATGGTACCGCTTTTATCTACCATCAACATCCCATTCGGAGACAACTCGACCACGAGGCGAAATTGTTCCTCCGCTCGCTTACGCTCGGTGAGATCGCGTACGATCGCCGCAAGACCGGTCGGCTTCCCATCATCCCCCTTCAACGCAAAGACGGTGATGGACACGGGAACTTGGGAGCCATTCTTCCGCAAGTAGTCAATTTCATACTCAACCGGCTCCCCGGCCTGGAGGACCTGGGCTACAGCATGGTCCCGTCGTGCTTGCTGCTGTTCGGGGATCAAGTCGCGCGCATTCATCCTGAGCAACTCCTCCCTTGAGAAGCCGGTCAATTCGGAAAAGGCCCGATTGACAAGGAGAATGGCCCCATCCACTGTTGCATAGCCGATCGCATCCTTCGATGCTTCGACAATAGCTTCAAATTGTTTCAGCACGGACGAGTCCTTCCCGCACAGGCTTGTCGTGGATCAACCCTAACCACATTATTGATGAGCGCTTCTGCTGCAAGCGCCGATCTACCGTGTGAAGCGTCGTTCGTGAAGCGTTTTTCGTTTCGGATTCAGAGCTTTCACTCACAAGAGACGTTACAGGCATCTTCCGCATCTCGTTTCGAGCTTCACGAGATACGCTTCACGGGGGACGCAATTTCGCGACGGAGTGCCATAAGAAATGCGGACTGGGTGGTCATTCCTCTGGATGAGGTGTACCTTCGATCTCGGCGAGCTTACGATACAACGTTTTACGGTCGATACCAAGGGCGTGAGCGGCTTGATACTTGTTGCCTCCGGTCTTTTCGAGGATCTTGAGGATATACTCCTTCTCCACTTGATCCAATGGCAGCGTCCGTTCAGCTGCATCGTCGAGTACGCGCCGATCGCCGCGGGCTCCTTGAATCATTGACGGCAAATCATCAGGAACGATGTTCTCGTTTCGGCTGAGCGTGACGGCCCGCTCGATCACATTTTCCAGTTCCCGTACGTTGCCCGGCCAGGCATAATCCACAAGCATCGCCAGCGCTGATTCGCTCACGCTCTGTACCTGTTTTCCGCGAGACTCGTCATACTTCTTCATAAAGGCATTGACGAGCAGCGGGATATCCTCTCGACGCTCACGCAAGGGAGGCAGCCGCAGCTCGATGACATTGAGCCGGTAATACAAGTCTTCCCGGAAGCGCTTGGCCTTAACTTCTTCCGTCAGCTTGAGATTCGTGGCCGCAATGATGCGCACATCGACGGAAATCGGTTTGTTGGCCCCCACGCGGCGAATCTCTTTCTCCTGGATCGCGCGCAAGATCTTGGCCTGCAGCATCAACGGCAGTTCGCTGATCTCGTCGAGGAACAGCGTGCCCTTCTGCGCCTCCTCAAAGAGGCCGCGTTTGTCCACCTTCGCATCCGTAAAGGCGCCTCGCATGTGGCCGAACAACTCGCTTTCGAGCAGCTGTTCCGGAATGGCGGCGCAGTTGACGGGGATAAACGGCGCATCCCGGCGATCGCTATTGTAATGGATCGCCTTGGCCACTAACTCCTTGCCGGTTCCGCTCTCGCCGGTGATCAGGATATTCGTCGGACTATCGGCCACGCGCCGGATCAGATCGAATATCTCCTGCATCGGTTTGCTCTTGCCGATGATCTGATGAAAACTGTACTCCCTGCGAACCTCGCGCCGCAGCCTGTTCACCTCGCGCCGTAACGACGATTCGCGGATGCACCGCTCCACGATGCGAACCAACTCATCGTTTTTTACCGGCTTGGTCAAGTAGTCGCCGGCGCCCAGCTTCATGGCCTCGACCGCTGTCTCAACCGATCCAAAGGCCGTCATGAGAACGACCCCGATATCCGGGTAGAGACGTCTGATCTCGACCAACAGCTCCGTCCCCGACAGCCCTTTCATCCGCAAATCCGTCAACACGACGGCATAATCCTGCTCGCTCAACAGCGTCAAGGCCTCCTGTCCACTCCCAGCCGTTGTGACTTGATGACCTCGGTCCTTGAGCACATCGTGGACGAGCTCCCGCATTTCCGCATCGTCATCCACAACAAGAATTGCACCCCACTCTTCGGTCATGCTGCACTCCTTCTCCGACCCCGTTTCTTTTGTTTGTTTGGTTTTCTTGTTTATTTGGTTGAAGCAGACTAAAAGGGTCACCGGATGAACGAAATCAACCAAACAGACCAAACAAACCAGACCAACCAGGCAAACCACAGACGAGAGGCTAGCCCTTTACTCTAGAAGCGGTCAAGATCACTCTGGCGCGAAAAGCTACAGATGCACCTTTCTTTTGGGGAAGAAAGCCCCAATATTCGCTCTATCATCAAGGTTTTTGCCGCCTCGCAAGGAGGAATCTGCAAAGGCGGGACCACTACAAGTGGGGCAGGTTGAGGTTAAGACTGAGGCTAAACTTCGGATCAAGAGTCCATTGGTGTCTTTGGTCCTCTTCGCTCTACCTTAGCCTCAACCTCAACCTTACCCTGCTAGGCATCCCATATCGATTATGCTACAAACCTGCCGAATGATGGTCGGGCCGCTGGGCCGGTAGTCTTATGACGATGGGACAACGTGTAACAGCCTCCACGCAAGTGACCCTGGCGGGGTTGTTAATGAGCCTGGCCATAACCGGTTGCCTCTCTCCTATCACGCTGAATCGCGCCGTGATCACGTATGATGAGGCAATTACCGATGCCATCTCCAAACAACTCCTCATCAACATCGCCCGCGCCCACCAGCATCAACCGATCCACTTCACCGGCGTGTCGAATATCGCCGCGACGTTTGATTTCCGTGTCCATGCCGGCGCCACTCCGGCACTTACGGGAGATGCAAGCAAAACCCTCATGCCGATCTTCGGCGGCAGCGTGGCGGAAAACCCCACCATCAGTATTGCGCCGATCGAAGGAGAAGAGTTCACCAAGCGGCTCTTAACTCCTTTTCAGGAAACGAAATTTCTCCACCTCCTTCGGCAACGGTACGACATTGATCTGTTGCTCCGGCTGATGGCGCAGGAACTGCGGGTCACAGAGCATGGCCAGGAGGTTGCCTACCGCAATGCGCCTGCAGACCGGCCAGGCTACGAGATGTTCCGCCGGGTGGTCACGCACCTCTCGGCCATTCAGGACGAAAACCACCTCTTTGCCGAACCGCTTATCTATCCTCGAACTTGGACCATTCCCGCAGGCTCGGTCACAGCCGAAGGCTTTCACGCGTTACAGCACGAGTATCAGATGACCTACAATCAGAAAGACAACACCTACACCCTTCGAAAACTAATCGCCGGACAAATCCACATCACCAACTATGACCCCAACACACTCTCACCTGAGGAGCGTGCCCGGTTGATCGACGAAACGGAGGAAGGGCAGCTCAGCGATGTGTCCTTCGACATCCGCCCAGGGCACGTCGGAGGTGAATTCCCACTCAAGGGAGTTTTCCGATTGCGGAGCTTCAACACCATTCTCAACTTTCTGGGTCGATCGCTCGAAGAAGACCCCGAATACCATGTCGACAAAGATCCGCGAACCCCGCCGGTCCTCGAAAATCCCGCCTACACAATGGAACTCCTGGTGTCGAATGGATCTCCCTCGGGAGTCGATCTCTCAATTCAGTATCACGGAAAACATTATGCCGTAAACACCACCGGGCCGCTGGCACGCTGGAATCGCGAGGCCTTCCAAATGTTGTATCTGCTGTTCCAGATGACCGTCACCGATGTGCCTCGCGTCGGAGTCCCCAGCATCACCATTGCGAAGTGACTTGCCTACAAAATCCCCACTCCTAATACAGGCTACAAAAACACTCTGCTACACCTTCGCTGACCCTCGCATTACGTTTTGCTGTTCCTTGGCAACCACGGCCGTATTGCTCGCTACGAGCCACAAGGTTCCGACCGAGGAATCGCGAACGGCGCATGAGCATTTTCACAAACTCAGCCTGCACATAAAGAGTATCGCTGTGGCCTTCTGGGACAAGCGAGAATACCCCTGTTGCTGCAAAAAGCCCCAATTCTGAGGGGTGACTGCCTACGGAATTTCGTCTCCTACCGAAGAATCACGCGATGTCCTTGACAGTTTCTCGCCCATAGGGCCCATCAGTCGCCAGGAATGCGAATTGCGTAGTGCGCATTAAGATCTTCTTTAAAAGGAGTACCGTTCAAGACAACGTGGCAAGGCTCGTATGCGGAAGGAGGTGTTTCGATGCACTACCGAAAGCTTCTAGGCTTCTTCATGCTCCCCGCCATGATGGCCGTGGTCACCGTAGCGGCTAGTGCCCCGCGCGAACCTGCCGAAGACCGAGTCCCTTCCTCCGCCATGAAGGAAGCCCTCAGCTATAAGGCCCCCTTTGGAGAGGCTCGCACAGCCCCGCCCGAAATCGTCGCAGCGGGTAAAGCGCTCTTCGAAGGCAAGGGGGGGGGTCATCTCTGCCACGGGATCAGCGGCAAAGGCGACGGGCCTGCAGCGCACATGGATAAAGACCCGCCAAGTAATTTCACGAACTGCGCCTTTCAGGAAGAGCGGGAAGACGGGGAACTGTTTTGGATTATCAAATCCGGCAGTCCAGGCTCAGGGATGCAAGCACTCATTCCCGCATTGTTGTCGGAGGAGGAAGGATGGAAGGTCGTGGCCTATGTCCGAACATTTTGCATTGAACATTCGTAGCATCGACTAGCATGATTTTGGTGCTTCGAGGGGGATAGGACCCATTGCATCATCAATGAGCCGGCGCAGGCGAGCGTGAAAGGAAGGGATACCATCATGAGCACTCGCGCGGTACGGGGACTTATCGTCTGTCTGCTTGGACTGATCGGCCTGTTCACGTATGAAATCAGCGTTCTCCTGCCTGAGGCTGATGCCATTCCCGCGTTTGCACGAAAATACGGAGTATCGTGCAACGTGTGCCACGTGCCGGGATTTCCGAAGCTCAATGACTTCGGAAACCAATTTCGTGACCAAGGCTATCAATTTGATGCAGATATAGACCTACCTACTCATCCCAATATCACTATGGGCTACTGGCCCCTTTCAATGCGGACGACGGCCGGTTACCAGGCAGCCAGCGTCCGAACGGATGGAAGCGGCGTCAGCACTGGCGGGTTTGGTTTTACGGGGCTGGATATTTTAAGCTTCGGCCTCCTGCATCGCGACATCTCGTTCGGCCTCGTCTTTACACCAGGCCTTGGAAGCGCCGGGTTTGGCACGGGGGCCTCTGACAGCGATTTGGAGGCTGCCTATGTCCGGCTCAACCGACTCGAACGGTTTCTCGGTGTCACAAGCGAACCGGGGACTTACCTCATGAATCTCAAGGTCGGGAAGTTTGAAATCGATGTGCCCTTTAGCGAGAAACGGAGTCCTACCCTCAACACCAAGTTCGTAATGTATCACTATGCCGCTGGAACTCCCTACACAGCTACGATCGGCGGGACAAGGACCAGTAGTTATGCCAACCCCAACGCCTTCGCGATCGGAGACAATTCACCTGGCGTTGAATTGTCCGGCATTACTAAAACGGCGGTCACAGACGGATTCTTCCGTTACAGTCTTGCTGGTCTCAGCACGAACACGGATGCCTGGCCAGGAGGCTCTACCAACTGCCCCGCAGGGGCGAACTGTGGCCCTGGAGGGCGAAACGTGAATTTCTATGGCCATATGACACAGTCGTTCGGGGGCTATGGCATTGTCACCGGCCATCGCATTGGTGTGTTCGGCGCGTACGGAAACGCTCCTACTGTGGCGAATGCGACCTGCCCCGAATGCCAGGGCGTTGCGGGGAGTGGTCAACCGTTCTATCGGATTGGGGCCGATGTGAGTTTCACCTATGATGGACAATGGAATCTCTTTGGCGCCTTCGTCCACGCGAACGACAGCAAAAATCTCTTTGTGTCACAAGGAATCACAAACGCCCAGAATGCCTCATGGAACGGCGCCTTTGTCGAGTTGGATTGGTTCCCGACTCAATTGCCGCTGGTCGGAATGCCAGGCTGGTTCTTCTCGTATCGCTATGACATCATCAGAAACGACCGGCAAGGCGATCCGACATTTGCCAAGAACTACAATGACGTCGACTCGCACACCTTCTTGGTCCGTTACTTTATCCACCAGTCAAACAGGACCGATATTGCGCTGCATGCAGAATACAACACCTACCGGACGGAAGGCGTAGGAACGAACAATTCGGGGAACCCGTCAGGTGGTGCTTGCGCGCCCGCATGCGGAAATCTCCTAGGGCAAACGATGTTGGTCGGATTCGACTTCGCCTATTGAGGGCAAAAGGGTATGCGCCCCGTCTCTTGCAGCTTCTGCGGTGAAAAAGTATGACAGCTGGTGGGAAAGACAAACGTGCTCTTTCAACTCCCTTCTTAATGATCACCATCCTGGCCGTTGCCATAAGTTTCGGGGCAACACCAGCCAGTCGCGTAGCCTGCGGGATGTGTGAAGAAGCGGATCGATTTGTCCGGCTACAGATTTCCGCGAATGATCGCCCCGAGGAAAGCACTCAACCTTTTTCCCACCCCTTCCGTTGGAGCGCTGAACAATGGAAACCGATCCTGCGCAGTATATATGTTCAAAAAATTGACCAGGGGCTATTCTTTTTTTCCGGTCGGAACGGGCCGAAGTTGCAGGCCTTTACACCGACTGAGGTGGACTATCTCAGCGAAACCCTGACACGAGCGTTTGCTCAGGCGCAGCCTTCGGAGATGGTGGTTTTCGGATTGACGAGCCAGAAGACACGAGAGATGACCGAAATTACGACGGGGGCCTGGTACGTGAAAGATGCACAACTGCATCTTATCCTAGGGAACTATCGCGAAGCCGTGACTATGTCGAGTGTCCGTGAACTGCTGTGGCAGGATCCACTGCACATGATCGCCGGGGCACTCTATGAATTTGTGCCGGGCCCACATCAGAGCTTGACTGGAGAAGGCGGGATTGGGACTTTTCTGATCCCTGAGGCTCCACAATTAGCCCTCACCTATCAGCAGCTCTTATCGGACGCTTCCCGGATAGACGGCGGCCAGGAGAAGGGATCGTCTTCTTCGGCTCACCCGGATTCTTCTCTCGAAGGGAAGCTGAAGCGGCTCAAACAGATTCACGACGAGGGTTTGATCACCGACGACGAATTTGCAGCGAAGAAGAAAATGCTCCTCGACGGGTTTTGACCGCTGACCTCCACATCCGTTTCTCACACTGCCGCACGAACGTGCGGTAGAATGATCCAGATCATGTCTACGCCCTGTTCAGAAAATTGGCCCCTCCTCCCTTCCCGACTGTTGCTGGCGACGATTGCCTGGCTCTTCTGGCCGGGCATCACGCACGCGGTCGACTACGGCAATGAGGTCACAATCCGGATCGAACCGGGCCGGGCTATCGCCACGAGTGTGGTAAGCGGCCGTCGGGAGATTCCCCTCGACCTTCAAGAAACCGTGGCGAGTTCTGTTGCCAGCGGCATCAATGCCGTTGTCGTGACCTCACGTCGCCTGCTGGGTTTTTCTAGCCGTACCTTTATTTGGACGGAGACGGATCGTGATCTCAATGAAAAGGTCCTCGACCGGCTTGTGTTGCCCACTTTCAGTGTGGTGAGAACGGATAAGCATCTGTATGGATTCCGCGGAGCGAACGGAATCTGGATCGATGAAGCCCTCGGCGTACGAGAAACGATCAAGACGACACGGTCGACTGATTATGGAGTAGTGTTCGTCACAAACGAACGGCTCGTGGGATTTACCTCTCTACTCGGTGACTTCTCCTCAAAGGCACTCGGCATCCACGAACACATCACGCGGTTGGATATTGAGCAAGGCCTTATCCTCGTCACCACCAACAAACGTATACTTGTGTTCGGCAACCGCTTGAACGGATGGGAAGAATTTGAGTGAGGCTTTAGCCTAGCCCGCATTATTCATGAACACTTCTGCTGCAATCGCCGATCCGCTGCTACGACGAGCCTTCGGCCAGCGGGCTCGCCCCTCGGACCCTCCACGTACTGCACGAGTACGACTCGGGTCCTCACATCTCCGCACGCCGGTCTCGCGACGCGGCTCAACGATTTCGCGACGAACTGTCATGAGTAATGTGGGCTAGGAGCCTGAGGTTACTGAGCGGGGGGTTCAAACAGGAAACGAGTGCCCACCAGGTACATGTTGACACGCGGGCTTACTGGAATAGATTGGGTCCAACGCACTTCGACGAGTTTGGTGCGTTCTTTTTTCTTCGCCTTTGAAGGCACCTGAATTTCAAAGATCTGCCGCTTGCCCACTTTCTGAGGGAGTAACAACAGCATACCACCCGGGCTCACATTGATCGAGTATCCATACCCTTTCGACGACTTCACCGCAGCGCTGCCCTCGAGCTTCGTCAGCTCGTAGGGACAGGCCCACATGCTGGGCGCACGATCGCCATCTCTCCGTTCCTGTTTGATTGTCATATCGACTTGCAGTGATGTTAGGTACGAAGTGCAACCACAGCCTGCATAGTTTATATTGGTCAAGTCAAAAAGTTCAAGCACTTTTATGCCCCCCCTCTAGCTTCACAAGCTTGGACCGCCAGCAGCGCTTTTCACGTCACTCAGAAGCCTGGGGACAGGCTCCGCTGAGTGCGAATTGACACCCTCGGCCCCTCGTCTCTAGAATGCCCACATGTTCAATGACCGATTCCTCAAAGCCTGCCGGCGTGAGCCGGTCGATTGTACGCCCGTCTGGTTCATGCGCCAGGCAGGCCGCTACATGGCCGAGTATCGGTCTCTCCGTGCCAAATATTCGATGCTGGAGTTGTGCAAAACGCCGGAGCTGGCGGCCCAAGTCACGCTCCAGCCGATCGACCGCTTTCCGCTCGATGCCGCTATTATTTTTGCCGACATCCTGTTACCGCTTGAACCGATGGGCCTCAGCCTGGAGTTTGCGGAAGGGGAAGGGCCAGTCATCCACAATCCGGTGCGAGACCAGGCAGACGTCGAGCGGCTGAAGATAACAGATGGGGGCGAACTTGAGTATGTGGCCGAAGCCATCCGTCAGGCTCAACGGGCGTTGAGCGGACGAGTGCCGTTGATCGGATTCGCCGGAGCACCGTTCACCCTCGCCAGCTATGCGATCGAGGGCGGAAGCTCGCGGAACTACCTGCGCACCAAACAGATGATGTACTGCGAGCCGAAGACGTGGCACCGGCTCATGGACAAGTTTGCGCGCGTCATCACCGGTTATCTGCGAAGCCAGATCAAGGCCGGAGCGCAGGCGATTCAATTGTTCGACAGTTGGGTGGGCTGCCTTTCGGTCGGCGACTACGTCGAATATGTGCTGCCGCATGTCCAATTGATTTTCGAGGGGTTGAAGCGGGAAGGCGTGCCGATGATTCACTTCGGCACTGGCACCTCGGCCATGCTTCGTCAGATGCGAGAAGCAGGAGGGGATGTCATCGGGGTCGACTGGCGGATCCATCTCGATGAAGCTTGGGCAAACGTGGGCCATGACGTGGCAGTCCAGGGGAATCTCGATCCATTAGCATTGTATGCACCGTTACATGAAATCGAACGGCGCGTCGAAGATATTCTGCGCCGGGCCGGCGGCCGTCCGGGCCACATCTTTAATTTGGGCCACGGGATCTTGCCCACCACTCCCATTGCCCATGTGGCAGCAGCCATCGATATGGTCCATAAACTGAGTCAACGACAGGAACGGTGAAGCGTCTCTCGCCTAGTAGGCTACGGAAAAACTCGGCGGGTACGCCGAAAGTTCACTGATGTGTACATCTGGCCTACAGGAGCACACGATGCAGGATGCTCAAAAAGGCTGTCCGGCAAGGCCGCAGCAAGCGAAGAGGCGAGGCGTACGCTTCGGTACGTTGAGCCTCTAAGCGCGGCGAGAACGCCGCCGGCAGACTTTTTCAGCATCCTGCTAGGAACTTCCGCATCTCGTGACCAATCTTCGTACAGTCGGCGTCATCGGCGGAGGAATCTCAGGTCTCTCGACTGCCTTTGCCCTGTGCGAACAAGCAGCCGCCGCCGGTATCCCGATCCGTTGCACAGTAGTCGACGCCGCTTCTGACTGGGGCGGCAAGATCGTCACCCACCGCGTTGGCGATCTCGTCACAGAGGCAGGACCAGACTCCTTTCTGTCGCAAAAACCAGCCGGCCTTGAACTCTGCGACAAACTGGGGCTGACCGATCAGCTCATCAACACGAACGAAACCGGGAAGCGAGCTTCCGTTTTCTCGCGTGGCCGCCTCCATGAACTTCCAGAGGGACTCGTTGTCATTACACCCAATCAGCTAGGTCCCTTTCTCCGAAGCGGCCTCTTGAGTTGGGCAGGGCTCGCACGGATGGGGCTGGACTTGGCCGTGCCTGCGAAGCGGTCACCGGAGGATGAATCACTGGCGGCTTTCTTCCGGCGGCGTGTCGGCCGGCAGGCATTCGAAAGAATGTTGGAGCCTTTGATGGCCGGCATCTATGCGGGAGACGCAGAGCAAATGAGCCTGCAGGCAACGTTCCCGAGGTTCATGGAGTTGGAGCAGCAGTACGGAAGTGTGATTCGCGGAATGATGAAGGCCCGGGGAGCAGGCCCCTCCGCCGGAGAGTCCGGCCGGAAACGCACCATGTTCGTCAGCCTCAAGAACGGCTTATCGGACCTTGTCGTCAGCCTGGTACGCCGATTGACGGATCAAGGAGTTACACTCAGGGCAAGCTGTGCCGTCGACGCTCTGCGTGTGCGATCCCACCAACCCGGTCGCTGGATGTACGACGTCATCCTCCGCGACGGTTCTGTCCTGTCCGTCGATAGTCTCGTGCTGGCCACCCCTGCCTATGTGTCGGCTGAATTGGTTCGTCCGCTCACGCCGATTGCCGGCGGTTTGCTGGAGATGATTCCCTATTCCTCCACAGCAACGATCGCGATGGCCTATCCAAGGACGGCGGTATCCGGGACAGCGGAGGGATTCGGGTTTGTCGTGCCTCGGGCTGAGGGGCGCGACCTCATTGCCGCGACCTGGACCTCGCTCAAGTGGCCACACCGCGCTCCACCCGATCTACTGCTGGTACGTTGTTACGTCGGCGGAGTCGGGCGGGAAGCTATTTTAACGTTGGATGATCAGGCCTTAGTGGCGCGGGTCAGGGCAGAATTGGCTTCGATGTGCGGTGTGACTGCGGAGCCGGGGTATGTGGAAGTCAATCGCTGGATGAGGGCGATGCCGCAATATACAATGGGTCATCTGGATCGGCTGGCTCAGATTGAGGCGGCACTCAGCCGCTATGGGGGACTGATCCTCACCGGCGCCGGCTATCGGGGGGTCGGGATTCCGGACTGCATCCGTGACGGGGCAGTCGCAGCTGAACGTGTCGTGCGCTACCTGTTAGGGGAACGGTCGTAATTTGAAACGCAACGACTCAGCTAGATAGGCTGAAGGCTTTTAGGCCGAAGACTGAAGGTTGGATTTCCGAGCACTTCAGCCTGAACCCCTTCAGCCTAAATACCTGAGCAGTTAACTCGAAACAAGGAATTGCCATGGATAATCGGATAACAATTCTCGATGTGGCTGGGCCCTATCGAGAACCGCGCGAGCAGGTGTTTTCCTACGACTATTCGATCCAACGGGCATCCTGGCCGACCCCTCAGGGCGTACGCGTGAAGGTGGACATTCCGGGGGAGTTAGATGTGATGCGTGACAAAATTCTAGGATCCGTCTCAGGGACACCGGGCCAGCAGCTCATGATTTCGAAATTCCTGTCGAAGCATATCGCGGACGAAAAATTCCGCATCGCCGAAGCTGACGGCATGTTGGCGGAGCGGCGCGATATCGTCATAGCCCCTTTCACGGAGCCTCTGGCTCATTTGTTCCCGCGTCTTGATGCCTGGGCGGTCGAACAGAGGGAGATATTGCGGGCAGAAATCAAAACGTTGGTGGGGCTGTAGTCAGGCTGTCTGGTTCATTTGGTTTATTTCGTTTGTTTAGTTGAACGAGTCTAACCAGACAAACCAAACAAACCGGATGAACCAGATAAACCCATTCGCGCGGTTCTCCGACGGCAGAATGCTCAAAAAGGCCGTCAGCAAGGCCGCAGCCGATGAAAGCACCGGAGGCGTAGCCTCTGGGCTACGTTGAGGATGCTTTCGAGGTGAGAACGCCGCTGGCAGACTTTTTCAGCAGCCTGTTTAAAAGATTTTTCGATAATTCTTCGAGTGCACCCCCGACTCGTCGGCAAAACCGAGCGAGGCACTGTCAGGGTTGCCTGTATCGTTGAGATCGATGCGGTAATGCCCACGGATGGCTTCCATGGCTGTTTCGAATGGAACGGCCTGAGGATAGAGGTTGCCCGGCGCATGCGCGCCGCGCGTGAGGATGCGAATCACGTCGGCCTGCGCGAACTTGAGATCAGACACAACGTAGATGTCAGCGACAGCATGGTCCCCCAATTTGTGGCCGGGCGTTGTGGCCGGCAGGAGCTCGGATAACGTGCCGGAGAGCCGGTCCTGTTTAAACCGTTTCAAGAGTCCCACAACTTGGCTGTCGGTCGCTTCCGGGGGAACAGTAAGACTGATCGCGTTCATGTCCAAAATAGTCGCATGGACTTTGAACAGTACTGGCGCTGCTTCGGGATCTTCGATAACCGGTCCAGCTGGTCCCTCCGTTCCGGCAACTTGCTTGTTCTTCGAACTCGGCACGATGAGGAACACAAAAAGCCAAAGGCCGAACAGCACGCCGAAGACCACGATGAGGGGGTGGATTCCGGCACGCTTGCCTTCCTCGTAGGGATTCGGCTTATCACTCATGACGACCTTCTTCCGCCCCCATGGCGGGATTCTGCGCCTTCGCCTGGTCCCACAGTCGATCCATTTCTGCAAACGAAAGGTCTCCAACCGAACGGCCCGACTCGGTCGCCCGGGCTTCGATGAATTGAAATCGTTCGACGAATCGGTTGGCGGCTTGACGCAAGGCGTCTTCAGGATTCACTTTGATGAAGCGGGAGAGGTTCACGAGTGAAAACAGCACGTCCCCGAATTCCGCGACAATTTGCGCTTGTCGAGCGGTTGCGGCATCGGGCTCCGCCTGGTTCGGCTCGGGGGCTCTGATCGCGACGCGGAGTTCCCGGATTTCCTCCTCTATTTTACCGAGAACCTGATCAAAGCCCTTCGCATCGTGAGTCCAATCGAAACCGACCCGTGCAGCGCGGGCCTGAAGTTGATAGGCCCTCAGAAGGGCCGGCAATGTCTGCGGCACACCGTCGAGCACCGAGGCTGGTCGGCCGGAAGCCTCGCGCTCCGTCCGTTTGATATCTTCCCACCGCATGACGACCTGATCGGCATTCATCGGAACCTGGTCAGCCGCCCCATTCTTGAACACGTGGGGGTGCCGTCGAATCAGTTTGTCGGCCAGCTGCTCCAGTACATCATCGATCGTAAAACTACCGGCCTCTGAAGCGATCTGACTATGAAAGAGCACTTGCAACAGCACATCGCCCAGTTCCTCCGCGAGTTTGCCACGGTCCTGTCGATCCAGGATTTCCAGCACCTCATAGGTTTCTTCCAGAAGATAGGGCTTCAGCGATTCATGCGTTTGCTTGCGATCCCAAGGACATCCATCCGGCGCTCGCAACGCAGCCATCAATTCGACAACGGTCTGAAATCGCTCCGACATTGTTACCCTTTCGATCCCGCAGTTGGCGCCCATTATACCCGGTTCTCGGCAGGCTTCAACCGGCTAGTAGGCTGAGGAAACCCTATTGTGGCACAGTGAAACTCAATTACCCACGCGTACAGCACAACAGAAGGACCATGCGCAGGATGCTCAAAAAGTTCGTCCAGCAAGGCCGCAGCGCACTATCACTCTATTAAGGGGTGGCTGGGATGATCCCACCTGCGCGCGCTACCCCAATCCCCAATTCATTTTCAAGGGTGGCCTGGTCGATCCTCGAGTGCGCGCGTCGAACGAGCACATTCTTATCGTGCGCGTTCCGCGAGCAGGAGGACGGCCAGGCTACCCCACCCATTTTTCAGCATCCTGTTGTGTAGCTTGCGCCTCTCCAGGGCCTGTGATACTGTACGGTCGCTGCATCTGGAGCGGGGGAAACGCCTGTGGCCGCAGAACAGGAAGAAGGATTTGTCGTTCGGGATCGGCGGGGCGGGAGTAGCTCAGACCGTTCTTCCACCACTTCGCCTGCCGCATCGGGGATCCAGCCCCACCAGCAGACTGCACCCTCTGATCCACACCAGGACTCGGGAATTCCCGTCACCTTTTCCTCTTTCGTCATCTCTCTGGGCAGCTCCTCGCTGATGTTGATGGGGGAACAGCTGGACCCCCAACAGCCTCCGATGCCGGTGAATCTACCGCAGGCGAAAGAAATTATCGACTTGCTCTCGGTCTTGGAAGAGAAGACCACAGGCAATCTCACGACGGACGAACAAACGGTGCTGCGGGATATGCTCTACGCCCTTCGGATGAAGTACGTGAGTTTGGCTGCCAAGTAGTCGTACCCCTGCCGCCTGTCGACCCCGGACGTGTCTGCCGGCCACCATGGTCCACGCGCCGTGGTGAGACGCTTTCCAGATTCCATGATCTTGAGCAGGCAGTCTTCCATGTGCCGAGGCGCCGATAATCGGGGATGCCGGATGTGAATGACATCAGGAAGAACAGAGGTTCCATGACCGGAGTCTCACCGACTTTTGTTGGGGCCGGCCGGTCTTCATGGCCATCCGAGCCTGTGACCGAACCGGAACGCCAGAAGATGCATCTTCGGCCGGTCTGGATCGTCCTCATTCTGCTGCTGCCTTGCCTGGCACTGACTTTTTACTATTCTCAGGTCGTCGGCCCCGGTGGCGAGGAAGCGGATTCCCTTCTGCCGACAACCAGCTACGCGTTCGTGCTCCTCCTGCTCAACCTCGATCTGATCGGATTTGTGGTCCTGATGCTGCTGCTCTCCCGCAACCTCATCAAGGCCTACTTCGAGCGGCGGCATCGCCTATTCGGGTCGGGATTTCGCACGAAATTGGTGGCAGCCTTTATCGGATTTTCACTGATTCCAACCGTCCTTTTAGCACTAGTTGCGAGTGGGCTGGTGAATAAGGCCGTGGATGTGTGGTTCAGCGATCAAATTGAACAGGTCATGCGGGACTCCTATGACGTCGCACGAATGCAACATGCCGGCCATATTACCCTGGCTGTGAATAGCGCCAAGGCCATCAGCCGTGAAATTTATCGGGAAGACATGTTGCTGACAGAACAACGCGATCTGCTGGTCGCAGCGATGGCGCGCAAGCGGGCTGAATTCGGTGTGGCCGGGATTGAAGTCTTCTCGGCAAAAATGGAAGCCCTCACGAAGGCCCTGGACCTTGACAACGTGCCTTCATCGGCGCTCGATCTACCGATCGGCCAACTGGTACTCCAGGTCATCAACGGGAAACAGGAAGTGAATGCGGTTCAGGAGGCTCCCACCGGACGTTTGGTGCGGGCTGCCGCTCCAATCGCGGCGAGCGGGCGGAGCGGCGAGATCGGTGGCGTGGTGGTGGTGGAAGCCTTCGTCCCTGAATCTCTGCTGGCAAAAATGGAAGGGATCGGCCGCCAATACGACGAATACAAGCAGACCAAGGCCATGAAAAATCCGATCAAGGCCGGCGCCTATCTCTTCGTCGCCGTCATCACGGTGCTGATTCTATTCGGGGCGACCTGGTTTGGATTTTATGTCGCGCGAAGTATTACGGTGCCGATTCAACAGTTGGCTGAAGCGACCGAGGCGATTGCCCAAGGGGATCTGTCCGTACGGATCGACGCTAAGGCGACCGATGAAGTCGGTACCCTCATTGATTCATTCAACCGGATGACGTCGGATCTGCAGGCGAGTAAGTCTGAGATCGAAGAGGCCAATATTTCGTTGCGCCACAGCAATCTGGAACTGGATCGCCGCCGTGCCTATATCGAGACGGTGGTTGAAACGATCGCCGCGGGCTTGCTCTCCATCGATAAGAACGGGCTCATCACGAACTTCAATCCGTCCGGCGAACGGATTCTCGGGCTTGCAGCGGATCAATTTCGCAACAGACCGGCCAATGAGGTGTTCAAAGAGTTCCGACTCCACCCGTTTCAGACGGTCTACGACCGGATGTTGGCCGATCAGCGCGATACACTGACTCTCGAGGGCCAAATGGAGATCGACGGCAGATTCCTGACCATCGGACTTCATGGGTCGCGTATGAAGGACGAGGCTAATAAGGACCTCGGGATCGTGCTGGTGTTTGAAGATCTCACGGAGTTGATCAAGGCGCAGAAAGTGGCGGCATGGCAGGAGGTGGCGCGGCGGGTGGCCCACGAAATTAAGAACCCGTTGACGCCTATCCAGTTGTCCGCACAACGTTTGCGGAAAAAGTTTTTCGAGAAGTCGCCGGATTTCGAGGCGATCTTCGACGAATCCACGAACGTCATCGTCAACGAAGTGACGAGCCTCAAACATATGGTCGACGAGTTCTCGAAGTTTGCACGGCTGCCGACTCCTCAAATGGCGCATCAGTCGCTCCACGATGTGATCAACGAAGTCGCAACACTCTATCGAGGGGCCCACAAGGATGTGGAACTCATCGTGCAACTCGACGAAGACCTCCCGACTCTCAATTTCGATCGAGAGCAGCTCAAGCGGGTCCTGGTCAATTTGCTGGACAATGCGATTCAGGCGATGCACCAGAAGGGGCGGGTGTGGCTTGCGACGAAGTACGATACAAAGCGCCGGCGCGCCGTGGTGAGCGTGGCGGATGAAGGCACGGGGATTGCGCCGGAGGACCGCGAAAAACTCTTTGTGCCATATTTTACGAGGAAGAAGACGGGAACCGGGCTAGGCTTGGCGATTGTGCGGCGCATCATTACCGATCACGAAGGCCAGATTCAGGCCGGCCCAAATCACCCGAAAGGGGCTGTATTCACGTTTGAACTGCCGGTCTAAACACGTCAAGCAAAGGTAAGGCGTAAGGCGTGAGGGGTAAGGCGATGAATACAACTGTTTTACTTGGACACCTTACGCCTGACGTCTAACGCCTAACGGAGTCTTATGTCTGCATCGATCTTAATCGTGGATGACGAAGAACCGATCCTTACATCATTGAGCAGCATTCTCCGGGACGAAGGTTACGACGTCACGGTGGCCAAGAACGGCGTGGACGCGTTGCGCGCCTACACCATGGATCCACCGGATCTGATGCTCCTCGACATCTGGATGCCCGAGATGGACGGGATGGAAACCTTGCGTCGGGTCCGTGAACTGGCGCCGACGGCGCAAGTGATGATGATGTCGGGACACGGGTCAATCGAAACGGCGGTCAAGGCGATCAAGCTGGGGGCCTATGACTACATCGAAAAGCCCCTGTCGCTCGAAAATGTCACGTTGCGTGTCAAACATGCCTTGGATCAATATCGATTGGAGCAGGAGAATCGGACGCTCCGGACCACAGTCCAACGGAAGTTCGAGTTGGTGGGACAGTCCCCCGCGATGCAGCAGTTGCGGCAGTTGATCCAGACGGCCGGGCCGACCAATAGCCGCGTGTTGATCGGGGGGGAAAACGGCACGGGCAAAGAGTTGGTCGCGCGCGCGATCCACATGCAGAGCGCCAGAGCCAATCGGCCGTTTGTCGCCGTGAACTGTGCCGCCATTCCGGAAACCTTGATCGAGAGCGAGCTATTCGGACATGAAAAAGGGTCGTTCAGCGGAGCGACCTCGATGAAACGCGGACAATTCGAGCAGGCGGACAGTGGCACTCTCTTCCTGGACGAAATCGCCGACATGAGCCTGAATACCCAAGCGAAGGTATTGCGGGCTTTACAGGAGCAGCAATTCACCCGCGTCGGTGGAACCAAGCTCCTCAAGGTAGACGTGCGGGTGTTAGCCGCTTCCAATAAGAATTTGCTGAAGGAAATCGAAAAAGGCACGTTTCGCGACGACCTCTTCTACCGGCTCAACGTGGTGCCGATCATCGTACCCCCGCTCAGAGAGCGCCGGGAAGACATTCCCCTGCTGATTCGCCATTTCATGAAGGTCCATGCGGAGGAGCAAGGATTGCGGATGAAAGAGGTTTCGCCGGAAGCGATGGCGGTGTATCAACAGTACGACTGGCCTGGGAATATCCGAGAACTTCGGAATCTGATTGAGCGATTGATGATCATGGTCCCGGAATCGGTCATCGGTCCTGCACAAGCAGGCATCCCGTTGCAAGCACGCTCAGTTGAGTCGGCCTCCCAGTCTATAGGAGGCGCGATCGATCCCGTCTTCTCTCAATCCTATGACTCTCTGAGGGACGCCCGCAATGCATTCGAGAAGGACTATATCGGTAGAAAGTTGCGAGAGCACCATTGGAACATTTCTCGCACGGCTGAAGATTTGAAAATCGAACGGAGTCATCTCCATCGGAAAATCAAGTTGCTTGACGTGGAGATGCGCCCGGAAGCGTAGAGGGTGGAGGGAGTAGGCAGACTGTTCTTCTTGCTCGCAGAACCCCCACGATAAAACGGTGGTCGCTCGATGCGCGCAGGGAAGAACAATCTGCCTACTCCCTCTGGGAAAGTCTGAGAATCTGAAGAGCCTTCGCTGAGCCCGTGTGCTTGAGGATCGACCAGGCTGCCCCGTATAGATGTAGAGATAAAGAAGAACGAGTTCGCTGCCCTGATTCGGGATTGAGTGCTTGCGCGTTGACCTCTGCAACAGCCCTCCGCTAAGATGCGCCCGCGTATGACAACCTATCGAGATGCCGGAGTCGATATCGATGCAGGCGACGAATTCGTCGATCGCATCAAGCCCCTCGTGCGCTCAACCTTTCGCCCTGAGGTCCTGACAGATCTTGGTGGATTCGGTGGGCTCTTCCGTCTCCAGGCAAAGAAGTATGAGGACCCCGTTCTGGTCTCCGGCACTGATGGAGTCGGCACAAAGCTCAAAATTGCCTTCCTGATGGATCGGCACGACACGGTCGGCATTGACCTTGTGGCGATGTGCGTCAACGACATTGCCGTCAGCGGGGCAGAGCCGCTATTCTTTCTCGATTATTTCGCGACAGGGAAACTCGCAGTCCCTAAAGCACAACAAGTCATTTCCGGGATCGCCGAAGGTTGTCGCCAGGCCGGCTGCTCTTTAATCGGCGGGGAAACCGCCGAAATGCCTTCCTTCTATGTGGAGGGCGAGTATGATCTGGCAGGGTTCGCTGTCGGAGTGGTGGACCGACCGAAGATCATCGATGGCCGTCAGATCGTACCAGGTGATGCCCTGATTGGCTTGGCCTCGACCGGTCTTCATAGCAACGGGTACTCGCTGGCACGCCGTGTCTTATTCGATCAGGCCAAACTCAGCGTGACCAGCTTCCTGCCTGAATTCGACCGGCCCCTGGGGGACATCCTGCTGACTCCAACCAGAATCTATGCCAAACAAATCCTCACATTGATCCAAGAATTCTCTATCAAAGGTATGGCCCATATCACCGGCGGCGGCATTACCGAGAATCTTCCGCGAGTGTTTCCCCCTGGTCTGCGGGCGCAGGTACGACGAAGTGCCTGGTCCGTCCCCCCTATTTTCCAGGCAATCGCGCGGCTCGGGCAGGTGGAGCGTGAGGAAATGTACCGCGTCTTCAACATGGGGCTCGGATTGATTCTCGTTGTCCCTGCGTCGGCCGCCCAGGCCGTCATTTCCCGCGCCACGGATTTGGGTGATCCGGCTTGCCGGATCGGAACCATCGTGTCTTCAAACGGCGACGTTCCATTGGTGGAGTATGTCGATTAAGCGGACGGGTGCGCTTCGTGTCGCCGTGTTGGCATCCGGGCGCGGATCGAATCTTCAGGCAGTCATCGACGCAATCGAAGCCGGGACCGTTCAGGCCAAGATTGTCGCAGTCATTAGCAACAAGAAAGACGCACCGGCATTAGAAAGAGCCCATCGGCATGGCTTGTCCGCTCTCTTCATCGACCCCAAACCCTACGCCGGCAGACCAGATAGTCGTGAAGCCTACGATCGTGAGCTACTCGATGTACTCAAACAGCACGATGTCGAGTTGGTGTTGCTGGCCGGGTACATGAAGATCGTCACCGTGGTCCTCGTGGAGGCCTTTACGAATCGCATGATGAACATCCATCCATCCCTCTTACCCTCGTTTCCTGGATTGGACGTGCAAAAGAAGGCGATCGAGTGGGGCTGTAAGCTTGCAGGATGTACAGTGCACTTTGTGACGGAGGGGGTCGATGAAGGGCCGATCATTCTCCAAGCGGCAGTCCCAATTCTCGATGACGATTCTCCCGACAGACTGGCCGGTCGGATTCTCGAGCAAGAACACACAATCTACCCGCGCGCGGTCCAGCTCTTTGCCGAAGGACGGTTGCGGGTTGAAGGGCGGCGTGTGTTCATCGAGGGTGGAAAGCTGAACGGCGAGGCGGTAATCAGCCCATCATAGCGACCTGTCGATACGCGTGAAGGCTCCACGCCGTGCGCGGGATAGACCATTCCTCGCAAGAACCACTCTGTATACATCCTCAGGAACGAGAGAGGAAGGGGCATGTACTGTTGCACGCCGAGAGGGATGAACAAAAAGGAGTCACTCGCAGGTTTGATAGCTCGAGCCTCGACACGTTTGAGCCAACGCTTGTGCTTGAGAAATCTGTGACGGAGTCAACTGTTTTGCTACCTCGTCAAGCAGCGCACCTGCCTTCGCTTCTCCATTCAACAATGCGAGGCTCTCCCACATATACGCTTTGACGGCGTCCTGTGATATGCCGCGTCCTTTCGCATACATCCAGCCCAAACTCCGTTGCCCCGCAGCATGTCCCTGCTCGGCGGCTTTACGGTACCACGCAACCGCTTCGGTGTCGCTTTGCGGGACGCCTTTGCCGCGCTGATACATGTAGCCCAAATAGGCTTGCCCCGCTGCTTGTCCCTGCTCAGCGGCTTTATGGTACCACGCAACCGCTTCGGCGTCGCTTTGCGGGACGCCCTGTCCGTTCGCATACATCTGACCCAGATTGACCTGCCCCATTGCGTTGCCCTGTTCGGCGGCTTTACGGTACCACGCAACCGCTTCGGCGTCGCTTTGTGGTACGCCTTTGCCGCGCTGATACATGTAGCCCAAATAGGCTTGCCCCCCAGCATGGCCCTGTTCGGCGGCTTTACGGTACCACGCAACCGCTTCGGCGTCGCTTTGCGGGACGCCTTTGCCGTGCTGATACAGGTAGCCCAAATAGGCTTGTTCCACAGCATGGCCCTTCTCGGCGGCTTTACGGTACCAGCTAAGAGTTTCCGCATTGCTCTGCGGCATACCCTGCCCGTTCACATAGGTGATGCCTGAATTGGTTTGCCCAAGAGCATGATTTTGCGCGGCGACTTGACCGTATCCAATTGTAAGTAGGACTGACAAGATCAGATAGAACATCTAGACATATTCCGAGTGATCGACAATTGTCGCCCTATGCTGACATCTTCATAGTTGATTTTATGCGGAAAATGAACTTTGCCAAGATTTGGATCAGATACCAGTCTAGTGAATCTGGACGATCTTTCAAGGAATGGAGCATTCTCGGCAGGAATCACTGTGCAAGCTCCCCCGAATCTGTGACAGGTTCATAGGAGAACCTTCTGGCACAGTTTCCATCATAACGATGTGACAGTCGAACTTCCCGTAGAGACTCATGAAATGGTTGTGTATAATGCGTTGGGCAGTGAGTCGTTCCTCTTATCAGTTGCATGTCGGTCGAGTGGGGGGCTAGCTCAGTTGGGAGAGCACTACGTTCGCAACGTAGGGGTCGGGGGTTCAACTCCCCTGCCCTCCACCACTGGCGTTAACCACGGTTCCCTCCCCTAACAGGCCCACATAGGAACCCGTGGCCGTCACGGCATACCCCCGCCCTCGGTGGTCGTCAAACAGGGTACACACCACCCGCCCTTGAATGAGGCGTTGGAGTGCCAGGCGGGTCTGTGGGGTGTTGGCGTTGAGCACGCCCTTGAGGTTGGCCACATACCCCCGTAGACGCTGCTCGATCCGCTTCCCATCCAGGGAGGCCATGCGCATCAAATTATCCAGGTCCTCCAGTTGCACGGCCAGGGATTTCTTGGCCGCTTCTTCCTTCACCATTTCCGCATAGGCCGAATCCGTCAAACGCCCCGTGGCCGCCAATTCCACAAAGTGGCGCAGGCGGGCTTCCACCAAGGACAGTTGTCGTTCCAAGGCCAGCCGTTGTGTGGGGAACTTGGTCTGCCCGTTGCGAATGTCCAGCAGGGCCCGCTTCACGGCTTCGGCAATCATTTGATCGTCCAGCACCGAGGCCAACCCGTGCAGCAAGGCCGAATTGAGAATGCCTTGGTCAATGCGTAAATCGTTCGCACACACCGTGGGCCCCCGCTTGTGATGGTGGATGCACATGTACACATCCCTGCCGTGTTTGGACCCCCGCCGTTGGGCCACGATGGACCCCCCACACGTGCCACATTGGGCGATGCCACTCAACAGATAGGGGGACGGGAAGGTGGCCCCGTTGGGACTGCGCAGCAGGCGGTGCCCATCGGGGGTCCTGGTATACAGGGCCCCCACACGGGCAATCTTGGCTTGCACCCGCTCCCACAAGTGTTCCGGAACAATGCGCAGGTCCGGCGCGTCCAGGGTGATCCACTCCGCTTTGGGACGCTTGCGGGAAGTTTGGGTGCCGTTGCGGTGAATGGCCTGGCTTTGATTCCACACGATCTGCCCCCGATAGAGAGGACGCCGCAGCATTTCCCGAATACAGCTGGGACACCACCCCTTGCCTTTGCCCATGGGGGGCGGGACCCCTTGCATGTTGAGGTCTTTGGCAATGGTGGTGAGGCCACACTCACTGGCCAAGTAGCGTTCAAAAATCCGCACCACCACGGGGGCCTCCTCACGATTCACCACACGAATCACATGGAGCCGTTGCCCGTCTGTGCCTTTGACTTCCTGGTTGTCATACCCATAGATGCCCCCGCCCACCACATGGCCAGCCAGGGCTTTCCGCATCATGGCATCGTGGGTGCGCTGGCTGGCCTTTTCCCGTTCCATCTCCGCCCCGAAGTTGGTCAACGAGACCATCATCTTATCCATGGCCGTATGCAGGGTGCGCTCCTGGTCGGTCAAATAGTAGAACACCCGCACCCCAGCATCCGTGATCTGTTGCAGGGCATAGGCGGTTTGAATTTGTTCCCGTCCAAGGCGGGATTCTTCCGACATGATGAGGACCTGAAAGTCCGGCCTGGGCTTGAGCGCATTCATCAACCGCAGGAACCCTGGGCGCTTCACAAACTCCGCCCCGCTCACGCCATCGTCCACATAGATGTGGTTATCGGCCACCGTCCACCCCTTCTTGGCGGCGTACACTGTGGCATGTGCAATTTGGCGGGTAACACTTTTGTCTTCCTCGTTCACACCGGTTTGGTCCGTGCTTTTCCTGGCATAAATGGCGGCGCGCATGGTGGGGCCTCCTTGTCTGTACACGTTGATCCGCAATTCCTGCTAGGAAATTATACCGTCCTATATGATGACAAATCTATTCATATTCAGAAGCTGTCCCAGCCGCCCCACACCCTGGGGTGTGGGCACCCAGGGGCGTCACAGGTTGGGGAAGGCCCTCAACCACGTTACCGCCACAGCCACAGCAGCCACCAGACCACCGCCACCAGCATGACTGTGAGCCCAACGATCCACCGAAAGAAATGGTCGTGTGTCATAACAGCCCTCCCCTGCCACTGGCTCCACCCCTGAACAAATCCCCTGATCCAATAATTAATGGCGCACCGACGATGGTGCGACCGACTGACTGACCCCAATCAATCGGTGCTGGGGAATCGGTGCGCCCAAGGTCCCCGTCCCTCGTGTGTGGGGCAATGGCGCAGGCCAGTACCGGTGCGAGCACCCGCGCCAAATTGTTTTTTCGGCACTGCCCCCGTTGCGCCGTGGAGATTGCCCGCACCCACCTATATCCGTAATAGCTGCCCATCCGCTCCCGTCACCTGTCCTGCCCACCAGGGTTTCGGCATTTTCCTGGCAGCAAGCACCTGATTCCGCATCCGGCGATAACACTGCTGGCACAAGGTGTGATCCCTCGGACGTTCCGCCCCGTGCCTGGGCAACCGGTCCTGGAACTTGAGATGCACCGGCCGTCCACATTCACACATCCGTTTCACAGCAGTTCCACCTTGCCCAAGGCCGCCAAGGACTCCGCATCGTGTCGTTGCAACGTGATGGTCGCGCCAAGTTCAACGAGCTTGCCCTGGACGCAGAAGCCTTTGAGCACACGGACCAACGTGGGCCGCAAGAGTCGCGCATCGTTCGGCGACGGTGGACGACTCAGTTCCGCCCGTCGATTGCGCTCGCGTTCCTCCAATTGCCCTCGTGCCCACGCACGTTCCGCCTGTTGTTCAATTTCTTGTACGGTACGCATTGCGATCACTCCTTATGTAATGGAGACGGACTTTGTAAAACTTGCGGGGTAGTGGACGAGCACATCCATCGCCACGCTGACTTGAAACTCCACACGTCCGCTTTGGAAATCGGCATAGGGATTCACGAGCACTTCCACTCCCTGCCCAAACAAGAGAATATCGACGTTGCGGAAATCCCCGACAAGCAGCGAGGCGGACGGCACTTTGGAGGAGACATAGGCCGCGTGTCCCAGCAACTCACGCCCTGGCCACAGGGAACCGGCCCCCGCCGTGATTTCCCGTGCCCTGAGCAATTGCCGCACGCCTGGATGCACGAACCACGCGAGGTGCGCATCGTCGGCATCGGCGGTGACGCAATTGGCTTCCGCTGTGGCGAGGCCTGTGAGATTCAGGGAGGTGCCACTGACGGACTGGACGCCCGCGATGGAGAACATGCCTTGCGGCTGCCCCGCGACACCCGACCCGTTCAACGCGCCAAGATCGAGCGCGTCGTTGCCGAGTTGCGTGAGTAACTGCGAGACAGCCACTTCCGCGTTCGATTGCAACAGGAGTTGCCGTGACACACGATAGTTAATGCCGCCCCGATGAATCGCCGCAGCGGCTTGATTCAGGACGGTCGTGGTATCGTTGGGCACCTGCGTTGTCTCAGTCGGCTGCCAGATAAACGGGGGCTTGGTGGTGACGTGGGGGTGGACCTGATTTTCCGACAAACCCGAAATGAGATTCGCCCCTGCTGCCACGACATTCGCGCCGACCAAGGGCAACGTCAAATCCTTCGTGGTCGTGCCGGTGACGTAGCCACCCGCTGATCCGACACTCGTATTGAGATCGCGCAAATGGGAAAACGGAATGACGATCCGCTGTGGATTGCCGTCCATGGTGCCCCAGGCGTCGTACTCTTCCGGTGCACCGTGCCGGTACCGGCCTTCTGCCGCTGCGAGCAGGGCGCGCACGGTGGAGAGCGTGGTGCGCCGAGGGGCTGTCTGGAGACTGTTGAGCAGGTTGCGGGCACGGTCGATGGACTGTTGTTCAATTAAATTCATGATGCTAGGTCCTCCTTGAAGTGATGAACGATCCTGACTCGATGGATTGTAAAACAATTGCGCCAAACGGCTTCAATTCAGGAGGGAGGGTGTCTGCGGTCAACGGGGCTTTGTGAATGTTGCGATAGCATCGCTCAAAAATTACCAGCACGACCATCGCCGCTTGCCCCTCGGTCAGTCCGGCCTTTCCAGCGAGCGCATCCCGCTTCAACGCATCGAGCAAGGCGGTGCTGACAATGGAGAGCGTATCGCGCTTGTCGTGATCGGCCAATGTGGGGACCGCTCGTGTCGCCCGCCAGGTTTTGAGTTGTTCGAGATCCACCGTGGTGCCATGGCCTCGGCCGACTTCCCCTAACGAAATGGTGGGCGCACCGTTGCGAATCCATTTTCGCAACGTGGCGGGATGGAGGTTCAATAGTTTAGCCGCTTGGGGCAGGGTCATACGTTCCATCCCACCAGCGAGCGCACCAGCAACGACAAGGTCATACGGTGCCGTCACCCCACGGGGGCTGGGTGCACAGGCCCTCCAGCACACGTTCAATTTCCTGGGTCAGGATTGCATGGCATCGGTGCGCATCGGATTCCGCTGTTAACATGGCGCTCAACCGGTCAGGCAGTGCCAACATGCCATCCCGCACTTGCCGGCCAGTTGCAAACAGGTACTTGTCCACCTTCACCCGTTCCACACACTGCCCCTTCAAGATGGCTAACTTGAATTCCCGTTCTTCATTCCTGATGTGCTGTAACCGCACGCGGCCAGCCAGCAACTCTGGACCAGGTTTGGGGGTGATATTGGCCTTGCGCCAGGCTTGCACCTCCCGAAGGTTAAACCGCCGCCTGTTGTGGACCACCGTATACGGGAGGCCCTTGGTGATCCATTTCTGCAACCCGCTGGGTGAAATCTTTATGGCCGCCAGTAACTCGTTTTCTGTCATGAGTGCGTTTCCTCCTTCTATGAAATTTCATCCTGCTGCTAGCGAATATGTGCGTGCCTGCCTACCCGCTTGTTTCACAGGCAGGGAGGACCCGTTGTATTCCTAATATCTTGGCCTCACTCACCGAGCCATTGCCCCACGTGCACATGTGCCCCCGTGGCTTCCATGGGTGGCTGTGCGCCCACCGCCGCTGCCTTGTGTGGCCGATGCCCCAGTCGGTACGGCCACAGGGCACAGGTGGTGACGGTACAGCGTCGAACCTCCACGGCCGAGCCACAGCAACAGTCCAAACATTTTGCCCGAATGGCTTTTAAGGGTCGCAACACTGGCATGGCATACCTCCTTGGCTACGTTTACGAGTGACGGCGCACTATGATTTCCAGTGGCACACCCACCCCAATTGTTCACCCCAAAACGCCTCCCACACCCACCCGTGCCCGTTTTGGTGGGGACTCCCACCAACCGCATCACCCCCTTGCGTGTGCCGACCATGGGGCTAGCCCACTGAATTTGCGCGTAACTCCCCAAATCCATATCCTCACTCAGACCCCCCTTGAATGCGGCGCGTCACGTGATTATGATTCGCCTTTTCGTCGGCACTGGTGCCACGGTGGCCGTCCAGCGTTCCTGGTTCAACCAGGTCATGGGCAATGGAATCCACTGCCCGTTCTCCGTGGTCCACTGTTCACTTTTCACATGGGCCTCCAGGGCGGCCAGCATTATTGAAAACTGTTCCGCCGTGGGCTTGTGGTTTTGGAACCACTTTTCCACCTCACCCTTGGCCACTTTTCGCATATTGGCCGGCCACATTTTCCAGAATGTTTCTGCCCTATCGGCGTGGTCATCCTGCGTCGTCGCAGTTGTGGACGCGGGTACAGTCTTTTCTTCTCTTTGGTTTGGTTGGTTAGGTCTGGTTAGGTTAGGTATGGTTAGGTGGGCAGACTGAAGGCAGACTTTAGTCGGACTGAAGTCGGACTTTAGTCGGACTGAATGTAACTTGTAAATTGCTTTAAGTTTCCCAGGGTTAGCAGTCTTGTATTTATTCTTTAGATACCGACCGGCATAATTAAGCCAGTCGTGCACCACTTTGCCATCAAGTAATTTTTGGCTTTGTAACACTGCCACAAAGGCGCTGGGGTCCCCTGTATAGGCCGCGGCATGGGCAATCATTTCATCGGGCCAATTGGTTAAATCCCCATCCTCTTGTTGCTCCAAAACGGTATGCCAGAAGACAGTAAGATGCCCCACGAAATACACCGGAGTGATGTTGAGTGCATGCGCACCCTGGACCACTTTTCGGTGTCGTACTAGGACCGTGTGACTTTCAATCCAGGGCATTTCTGTGTCCTCATTTGCCTTGTGAAAAATCGCATGCCGTCCAATCCACTATTCATGGTTCCCCACATCACTGCGCCAATCCACGTGTTCGTGCCCACAGTCTGGGCACCGATGGGTCACGCAAGGGTCTGGTTGCCGCTTCCCTTTCTTCTGTGTCCAATTCACAGTCTCACCACGGAGTTCACCGGCCACGTTGCCCCAAAAGAGATAGAGTTGTGCCTGACTGTCATTAAGGACATTGACCTCCTTCGCAAAACTGTAGGCCTGGCGGATACGGCGCTTCACATCCTTGTTTAGGATTGTGCCTGTATAGAATTCCCGCCAGGCCTTCACCTGGGACACGGTGGTCTCCGGTGTGATTTGACCAAATGCCATGAGCATGGTCAGTACTTCATGAGGCAGGAGGGACAGTTCGTACAAGGCGCGGTAGCTGGGGGGCAAATCGTTACACAGGTTACGATTTGCGAGGATGGCATGCGCCGCCACCGCCATGAGCATTTTGGCCGCCGTGACTGAGAAGGGAACGGGCCGGTCAATGGCCTGCGGATGGCCCTTGAACATTTTTTCCCACTGTCCGTGCTTGACGGATTTTCTTGCCGCCAGCAATACCAGACCAATGGCCATGATCCGCTCCACCGCCTCACCGGATGCCGCCATGATCATGTCCGCCCACTCCTGTAGGGTGGGCTCCACTACGGGCAAGCCCGCATCGGCCAGGACCACCGGCAGGTTTGGGGTTACAGGAATGCATATCAACTCTGCGTTCATTGCACTTCTCCTTTCGGGTCCTCATGCCGCTCGTCATCGTTCTTCACCTCCCGCCGGTATTCATTCACCAACATTTCTGCCAACAAGTTGGTCAAATATTCGCGATCTGCGGCAGTGAGTGGGACGGCCTTCATTGCCCCACCTCATGTTGCCGATCCGCAGGGGCCAGGTTCCTGGGATCGGGGTCCAGCCACGGCACCATGATTTTGGCGCGCCGCTTGCGGGGCAGGGCCAGTTGTTGGGCGTACCACAGGGCTAGGCGTCGGGCATGTTCCGCTTGAACAAACTTGGTCCAGTCCTTGGCCTTCTCCTGCTTGGCGGCCGTGTACAACCCTTCTGCACAATGCAAGTACACAGACCTGGCGGAGTAGTTTTCAAAGACTATGAAGTGGAAGTTGCCGATGGAAATGGTTACCCCAGGGGGGTCATACAGGGACTTAGCGGCCAGGCGGGTCCACTCACGGCTTGGGTAGGCTGGTGCGGGGGCTTGCTGTGGGCGGCGGCGTACCATACCGCCCTTACTACAAAAAACCCAGCAAACATGATACTGAGTTCAGTAACTTCGTGTCACTTTTTTGACTTTTTTACTTGATCGGTCCAGGTGGCGGTTGCGGGGAGGTAGAACTGTTCTCCGTCCAGTTCGGCGGCAAAGATCACCGGCCGTGTGTAAGCCAGAGCTGGGTCCAGTTTCCACTGACGCCGGCGGGTGAGCAGGTTGGGGGGGACGTTGGACTCAGGAATGGTCACCATCACATGGCGGGTCACCCGACGGATCAGGTTGGCGTTATACGGGTGACCCACACCTTCCCGCTTTTCATCACGCTTTTTGTAGTGACTCCCACCCAACTCCTTTTGTACTTCCTGAATAAACCATTTGTAGGTGATGGCATTGAAGGCCTTGGGCGACAAGTTGCCCAACACATTCATCACCGCATCCCGAACGAGGACAGGGTCAAGGCGTGGGCCTGTCTTTTTGCGGCGGGGGTGTGCTTTCCGCCATACTGGCATCACCACGCGCCGGATGGCCTGCATACAGGCGGCAGGGTCCTCGGCCTCATCAATAATCTTGCGCAGCCATGGTGGGATGGGCTTTGGCGGGATCTTCTTCATGATGCGTCCCCTCATTGACGCCCTCAGGATTGTAGGGCCGCAAACCGATGAGGAGTCGGTTGTTCGGGAGCTACCCTAGCGGCCCACGGCGTCACTATGCAGTCCCACCAACCCAAATGTAAACGAGCTTGCGCCGACCTCGCCTCACCAGCCAGATTGACAAGAACTTTTTTTTCGCCTAGCATCCCTTGCCAAATCTTAGGCACACCGCACTGGAAGGGGCGATTATGAACTCTCATTTCAAATCCATATTCTTTATCATGTCCATTATCCTTGGACAGTCACTTGCAGTATGGACAATGCCCTCGGAAGCCGCTTTGGTTACCTTTTATTTCAATGGGACTATCGCCGAGGTTCCTAGCCAGATTAAAGCGCTCAATGGTACGGGTGTGAACGGATTTCACGAAGCTCTTCCGTTTTCTGGTCGTTACACAGTTGACACTTCGACTCCTGGCAATTCTGGCCGTTTCGGGGTAGGCGGCGCGATAAATATCAGCCCCATTACGCAGGGCTCCATCACGATTGGCGACTATACGGTGCCGTTCACAGCCCCCCCGTCGGAAACAAATATCGACCTTGTGAATTTCTTTCTGAATGACGAATACCACGCGCAGGTTCTGTTAACGCCTCGCGTCTTTAACCCCAATTATTATCCCGTCAACACGTTCGTGCCATCGCTCTTTAACCTGGACATCACCGACCCTAGTGGTACGATGTTAGACAACCAGACGACACTCCCGGAGACCCCTCCCAGCATCAACGGCCTCAATCAAACCGCCACATGGCGACTGCAGTTCTTCAACAACCAGGGCCAGCCAGTTATGAGGGGCCTTATCACATCTCTTACTACTGTTGCTCCGGTACCCTTGCCCGCGTCCGCCCTTTTGTTTGGGATTGGCATAATCACCCTTCTAGGAATTGGAATTGGTATGCGGTCGTCGAGCCTTCAGGCGTGAACCTTCTGGGGCAATGGTGGCTATGGTATTGGCGACAGCGTCGTCTGGACAAGGTTTTCATTATTGGAGTTCTGGCCACTGTCGTGCCTGTCGTGTTTAATGGTTGGTACTCGATCTACGAGACGTTTTTTGTTGATAAGAGCGTCCAGCTTAGATTTGATCCTCAAGTCACCATTCGAGAGTTCCCGCCCAATGGCCCGCAGTATGACATTCGGTTCGTGGTCAGGAATGCCGGAAAGAACACCGTGAACGGTTTCAATTACACATTCATATTTCCTGAGGATACCCCTAAGCGGTTTGGTCTCGGAGACCGCAACCTGTGGGAAAAGCGAACCCCAGACTGGGTGAGAATTAACGGGAAAGATGTTTATAAGGTGGGAGGAACCCAGAACAGCCCACTGTTCAAGGAACGCAGCGTGCACCTCGGCAATATGTCGTTGAAAGTTCCGCTGGAGAATTTTACTGTGGAATGGCAATTATTCTGGGACGGAGGTAGCTTCCCTGAAGACATAAATAAGTTTGGGACAATGACGATGGAGAATGGGAAGCTAAAGGTGGAGCCCCACTAGCACGCCACGCCCTTACGCCACCTTTGCTAACACATTGATATCAAAGCGCAGGGCGTCGGTCAACCCCACCAGTTGACCCTGCCCTCCACCAAAAATTGTTTAATGCCTAGGCATTAAACATCTTCTCTTTCGCTTCTGACTAGGTTTCGGCAAAGCACCTCCACCCAAGTTGCGGTCACCGGTTCATTCGCATGAATGGCAACATGGCTAAGCTCCAAGCTAACATCAGTAGCAATCTGGTAGCGAGACCAGAGAACTGCTGCCCCTCTCAAGCGATTTAGAGCCGCAGCGAACTAACAAACCGCAGGTCAACACGATGAATCGTGGCATTTGCAGCACCAGCGTTAGAAACAGGATTCGAATATGCAATTCACGGATTGAGATTCTTGATAAAAAAGCTATCTAGCGGCTACAGATGAACAGCGGTTCAGGAAACGGTTTTCGTCATCCTACCCTAGCCTACTCAGACTCATTCAGGCCAAGTCTGGCCAAGAGTTAGGGAAAAGCGAGGGTTTGCGAGAGATCCGAACTTTGGCTGCAATAGAATGGAATGAGCTGGAGTGAGGTGGCGTTGAGCACAACATGAGCACTCCGATACTTGCTTCAACGACTGGCTGCCTGCACTGTACCCTTTTCGAACTCTGCAATTACACATTCCAAGACTGCCCAACACACTGTCTTGGAATGCCCGGGTACCCGCAAGGTCGAGACGCCCCGCGGGTACCGAGAGAGCAGGAGCGCCAGCGATTGCTGAGCGTTACACGTTTTTATGACGCACTGTGGTCGGAATCGTTGCCCTCCCTGTCGTCATCGCGACCCTCATGATCACTGCATGAACTTGGTCGCGGATCACCTCATAGAACTACCTCCATTGAATAACGTACAAGGTCACCCCCCCGCGTGGAATGCCCACGCATCCAATGCCTGCCCAGCGAACTCCGAGCCGTTTCCCAGGATCAAGTCCTCCGCAATGACCGTTTGGCAACGATCCGATCGAGAATGGGACACGCGCTTAATCGTCCTCTCCCTCGATTTCGATTTCGCTCCAGACGACCGAAACACCATCCCAGTCGCCCTGCGCCTTGACCAACGTTTCCACCTTTACCGCAGTGAAAAAGGCCGTTCGACCGATCGCGGCTTCGTTAGGACCTTTGAAGTTACTGTCCGAAATCGACGACGTATTAATGAGAACTCCAAGCACCGTGACGTTGGGATTGCCAACTGATTGCACCGCTCCCTCTAAGATGACTCGGGTGTCCGCGGAGAGTCTCTCAACTTCCGCCGCAATAACCGTGTTGGTCCCGGTCGGACGGCCTCGGACCCTGACGTGTTCTCCAGCACCAAGCTGACCGAGGTTGGAAATTCCCCCTTTGAACTCGGTCTGTGCATTGACAAACACCGTGATGCCGGGAAGACCGGACACGGTCAGATTGGGCGTCGCGCCTCCCGGCGTCACAGTGGCGGCATCGCCTTCGACCTCCACGTTGTCTCTGAACGACACCTCCTTGGCCGTCAGTACACCGTTGGTCAAGGATCCCTCCACTTCAACCTCAACGCCCAGTGCCAAATCGCCAGCGACACCACCTTCAAAAGACGTGCTTGCATTCGTGACCACCGGCACACCATTGACCATAAAGCTGGCAGACGAAGTGAACAAGGTAATTGCGCCTTCGACCTCGACCTCGTCGGCATTCGCTACGTTGATCCCCTCCGGCTCAACCTTGGTGGCGACCAGGGGTTGAGAGGCTTGTGTGCAAGGACTGCCTTTCACTTCCACCAGCACATCATTCCAGGCGTTACCGGCCGGATTCGGCATGTCGCTAAAGTCGGTCGTGCCGCTGTAGTTCACCGTCAAACCTCCGATGGTAAAGGTCTGCGCGCCGCTGTTGTGATTTTCGACGATGCCTTTCACCTCACAGGTAGGCGGCAGGCTTTTCTTCTCGATCAGCGTGGCAGTGATCAGCCCTTTGCCTGTCACGAAACCATTCACCTCCACGAGGTCTCCGAGGAGAAGTCCACTGATATTCGGGGGGGTCGTGCCGTTGTCGATCAACACCGTCTGGCCTAAGACCACAATCCGGTCGTTCGTCGCCGGAATGGATTGAATCGCCCCTTCCACGACATCTTCCTGAGTGATGGTCGCTGCTGACCTTGTGCCAGTGGAGGACAAGGAGCCATTGACCGTCACGACCATGCCCACCTTGAGATCGGTCTGCGATCCCGACTGTCCATCGACCATGAACGAGCTGTTCTGAGTGTCATATTCCTTCCCGTTCAGTATGACGCTGCCAAATCCCGTGATGGTACCCGAACTCACCGAAGACGAGGCCGTTACGCCGGTCCCCCCTCCACCTCCGCCGGAGCATGACAAGGCGGTCAGCACACAGAAACCGGCACCGAGTGTGGCAAACAAGGTTGTGTGTCTCATGGTTTAGTCCTTTGGTTGTCCGGCCTGAAAGTCTTCTTCGAAATAATAAATGCCGAGACCGACACGTTTGCGCCCCGTTCCGTTCACGGCTGGATTGACATCCCGGTCCCGTCGTGCGAGCCAGCGATCGATGCCTTCCAGGAAGGCTTGGGCTCGATCAGCGGACAGGCGTTGAAATTCCTGAACCGCTTCCACCGGTACGTTGTCATACATGACTTTGCGCTGGAATCGTGGAACGGTCTGGGCCTTGAGATTGTGGGCGATCGTCGCGATGAGATCTGCGGTATCCGTCCCCAGGATGTGGAGCTTCTCCGTTTCACTCTTTTCCGGCACATAGAAACGAGCGTGCAGGCGAATGCACCCATCTCGTGTCTTCCTGACCGCTCCAGCCCGGAGGAGCTCATCCAACATCGCCCTGACCGGCATATCTCCACTGTAGCATCGTACCAATGCTCCGAACGACGCGGGCTTGCCCTCGACCGGCAGGGCAAGCGGCTCACCAGCTGCGTCATGGAAATCCTTGTCGCGAATCCACCCGGCCATGACACGAGCCGCACGGTTGTACCGGTCTGTGGCCTCCTGATCCTCCACGTCAGCCGTCGTCATGATGCGCCGCACCTCCTTACGCGTGAGGCCCGTCAATATCGAAACCCGCGAGGTCGTCTGTTTTCTGCCCGGCAGAACAAATTCCTCGGCAGCCACGCGCACATAAACCCGGCGCGCGACCGCTGCCAGCACATCGAAGGGGATACCGTGCCGCAGAAGAATGCGTACGAGAGGGCGCAGCAAGACGGTGAGCGCCGCGACGATCGGTTGTGTGTGATGGCGAGTCATTTTATGGGATTAATATCCCAAATATATCTTCCGTTGTCAATCCCCCTTCCTGGGTTCGTGCCTCACGTGAATCGTGGCGTCGAGTGCTCTTCGAAAAAGAAACCGTGGTTGGGACGTGGGATACGCCGTGGAGAATGGTTCCCCTAGTGGACCCTAACCGCGCATTGCATTCAGTGTGGCTAAACTATAACAGAACTATCACGTCCCATCGGTTTTGACGGATGCATCCCGTTCTTTTGACTCTGCGGTAAGTGATTGAGATCGAAGCGATAAGATGAGATCGTGCCCTCTAGTCTCCAGGACATCAGGGGTTTCAAATCTCGTGGCGTCAACATCAGAGTTTGCTACCACGGTGCTACCAGGACAGGACAAATCACCCCCATCTCCACCCATTTCTGGAGCATCTCGGTTTGTGGTTTCTTGTGGGGTTAGGATGTCTGAGGTTGGACTAGCTGAAATTCGTAAACCGCAGGTCAGACTCTTAAGCTACTAAAGCAACCCCTTGAATAGTCACGCCAAGCGCGTCGGTTAACGACGGTAGAAACGCCTGCCCTCCACCAAAATTCTCGTAAAAACCTAAGGAAGGTCTGATTTATTCTCCGTTCATGATGTGCTAAGGGTAGCGCAGCACTGAACGGGAGGCGCGCCCATGCAGCAATCGACATTTGCCGAGGTTACGTTTGAACAGTATCGCAAGCCCACTCGCCGGGAACGGTT